>JANNLP010000748.1:0-2163 GCA_031396905.1 Gemmataceae bacterium | reverse complement strand
TGTGGTTCGCTTTGCCGAGACCAATGGCTACGAACGGGATGGCCCGAAGCCATTCGCCTGGCGGTTTCGCGATTACGTGATCAAGAGTTTGAACGACGATAAGCCTTACGATCAGTTCATCAAAGAACAGCTCGCAGGCGATGAACTGCCCAATGCGGGCAATGATGGCATCATTGCCACGGGATACTACCGCCTTGGTTTGTGGGATGATGAACCCGTTGATCCGCAGCAGGCGTTGTTCGATGGTTACGACGACATCGTGGCCACGACGGGCCAAGTGTTCCTCGGTATGACTTTGAATTGCTGCCGGTGCCACGATCATAAGATCGACCCGTTGCCGCAATCCGATTATTACCGCATGGTGGCATTCTTCCGCGACATTCGGCCATTCAGCGACAACCGCGATGTGCGTTCTAGGTTCAATCTCACCGACATTTCGCCGCCCGAGCAACGCAAGCTGTACGAAGCCGAGTTGGCCGAGCGGCAGGCCCAGCGCGACGAGTTGCGTCAGGAAATGAAGCCGTTGGAAGACGGGGCTATCGCCAAGATGACGCCGGCGGATCAACTCAAGGTGCAAGACGGCAAGCGCGAGGAAGTGGTCAAGAAAGTGCCCGAGTTTCTCGAAGCGGATGCGAAGGAGCAATACGTCAAGTTGCGCAAGAAACTTGATGAGTTGCGCAAGAAGCCGGAGCCGCATCGGGAACTGGCACTGAGCGTCAACAACTGCATGGCTCGACCGCCGGCCACGCATGTGCTCATCCGCGGCAATCCGCACGCCAACGCCGCCCTGGTGACGCCGGGCTTCCCGAAGGTCTTGAACGCACCGGATCCCACGATCGCAGAAGCGGCGACAGATGCGAAAACATCCGGCCGGCGCACGGCGCTGGCTGATTGGATTACTACACCGGGCAATCCGTTGACGGCGCGGGTCATGGCCAATCGCATCTGGCACTGGCACTTTGGCCGCGGCATCGTCGGCAGCACCAACGATTTCGGCAAGTTCGGCGACAAACCCACGCATCCGGAACTACTCGATTGGCTGGCGACCGAGTTCGTGCGCCAAGGATGGTCGGTCAAACAAATGCACAAGTTGATTCTGATGTCGAGTACTTACCGCATGTCGTCGCGCGGAAACGAAGCCGCGTTGAAAGCCGACCCGGCCGATAGTCTGTTCTGGCGATTCCCCATGCGGCGGCTATCGGCCGAAGAAGTCCGCGACTCGATTCTGTCGGTGAGCGGTCAACTGAACTTGCAAGCTGCCGGGCCGAGCGTGTTCCCGCCGATTCCCAAAGAAGTCCTGGCCGGCCAATCCGTGCCCGGCGAAGGCTGGCACACGTCGCAGCCAGATCAGGCGAACCGTCGCAGCGTCTACGTCTGTGTGAAACGCTCGTTACAATTGCCCATCCTCGCGACCCACGATCAAGCCGACACCGACTCCAGTTGCCCCGTGCGCTACACCACCACCGTGCCGACCCAGGCCCTCGGCATGTTGAACGGTGTGTTCCTGCAAAAGAGCGCCAAGGCATTCGCCGAGCGCCTGCACAAGGAAGCCGGCGAAGATGTCACGGCCCAAGTCCGCCGCGCTTTGCGGCTCACAACCGGCCGCGTGCCCGCCGACGATGAAGTCAGTAAAGATGCGACTTACATCGCGGATGTGATTGACAAACACAAGCTATCCAAAGAACAGGCGCTCCAGCACTACTGCCTGATGCTGCTGAACGCGAATGAGTTTGTGTATGTGGATTGAATCACGATGAAACCCAACCACTTTCTGAATGAAAAAAGCAACTCAATCGTAAATGTTCGGCAGCAATGCCTTGGCCTGTTCGGCGGCCTTCGTATTCGGAAATCTCTCGGTAAGCTCCTTGCATCGAATCCACGCCGCCGTTTCCTTTTTGTTCGCTTTCAAAGCTCGGACGGATTCCAATAAAAACTCAGCGTGACCCTCCTCCGAAATCGGCTTTACGTCGAATAGTGGTGAATGAACCACCGCTACTTTCTCGACGGCGTTTGCCGCCCTGTTTTCAACAGCGTTCTTGCGCGAAACGTTAATGGCGAGGTCACTTTGTTTGGCTTCCCTGCGCTCAAGCACTTGCATTGGATCGACGCTGCCGACTTTGCCTGTGCGAGGGTTGACATTGCCCTTTGTCGACCAGTTGTTAA
>JANNLP010000724.1:0-2321 GCA_031396905.1 Gemmataceae bacterium | reverse complement strand
GCCTTCGCCAGCATCCAGGCACTGCCCGAAGAAGTCGCGAAGTCCATGCTCACGGCGTTGACGCCGGCGGGTAACCACCCGATTGGTGAAGCGCCGCCGGTCAAAGCCGGTGAAGCCAGTGGCGGAAATGTGGTGCAACCGCAACCCACCCCCGTGCCGCACACTCAACCCAACAGCACTGGAGGCGGGTGGAAAGCCGCATTCATCGCAGTGGCAGTTGTATTCGGCATCATTTGGGTGTCGCGTAAACGCAATCGCGGCCGAGGCGGCCGATGAATCAAAGCAACTCCGGGCGATGGTTGGCGACCGCGGCGGTTTGGCTGGCGCTTCTCGGCGTCGTCGTCGGCGGATACAAGACCGTCATCTGGTGGCAAAATCGTAACCAACATCAAGTTCAAGTTGAGCGGTATGAGGCGTTGGTGCAACGGGCGACGCAACTCGGCGTGCGACCCGCGCCGGAGGCATTGCCGCCCGGTGCCAACGTCGCCGCTGTATCGTCCTTGGCCGACAAACTTGAGCGACGAATCGCCGAGTGGGCTACGACGGCAGCCACTGCGCCGCCCGACGCGCCGCGGCAGCGTGTGAAATTGGCCCTCGATTCATTCTCGGGCTACTGCCTGCTCCGCTCCGCCGATTTTCATCGCGAGTTGATAGGGCAGGGCATCGAAATCGACCTCGTCGATGACAAGGCGGATTACGCCGCCCGCTTCAAAGCGCTTCAATCCGGGCAGATGCCTATCGCCGTCTTCACGGTGGACGCTTTGCTCAAAGCCAGTGCGGCGGCTAATGACCTTCCCGGCACCATCGTGCTGCTGATCGACGAGACACGCGGTGCCGACGCCATGATCGCTTACAAGAAGGCCATGCCGGACCTCGACGCGCTGAACCGGCCTGATGCCAGAATCGTCGCTGCCCGCGATTCACCAAGTGAGACGCTGGCGCGCGTGGTCACGTCACAATTCAATCTGCCTCGATTGCCCAAAGACTGTTGGGTCGATGCCCGCGACGCTGCTGATGTGTACCAGAGATTTCTGACCGCCGTGCCGGGTGCACCGCTGGCATTCGCGCTGTGGGAGCCGTACGTTTCCAAAGCGCTGGAGATTCCTGATAGCCACGTGCTCATCGATAGTTCGCGGTTCCGAGGTTACATCGTGGACGTGCTGGTCGTCCAGCGGCGCTTTCTGGTCGAAAACGAGAAAGTCGTCGACGTCGTGGTCCGTGCATATCTTCGCGAGCTGTTCCGGCGCGGCCATGAGGCGGCCGGCATGGCGAAGGCAGTTACGGTGGACGCGCAACAGTTGGGTCAACCGCTTTCAGATGAGCAAGCCGGTAAGTTGGTTAAAGGCATCGCCTGGAAAAACACGCAGGAGAATTACGCTCACCTCGGTGTGCGTCCTGGAGCGGGCGGCCAAAGCGTGCAACACCTGGCCGACATGATTCGCAACATCACCAGCGTCCTGATCAAAACGCAGGCGATGACGCAGGACCCGACGGGTGGGCGGCCGGAAGGCCTGTATTCGGACAAGATTTTGCGCCGTTTATCGGAGGAGAATTATCATCCCGAGGAGACCATCGAGGCGGATAAGGAGTTGGACGAACTCGCCGACGATCAGTGGCAAAAGTTGCAGCCCGTGGGAACTCTCCAAGTTGATCCGCTCGTGTTCGCCCGGGGTACGGCGGTGATGACCGATCAGAGCAAGCACGTGCTGGCCAACCTGTTCGAGAATCTGAAGACCTGGCCACGATATTATCTGGAAGTCCGGGGCAATGCCCGAAAGGACGGCGACCCGGAAGCCAACCGGCGACTGGCCGAGGCACGGGCCAACGAAGCTGTGAAATCCTTGATCGAGTTGGGCGTGCCGCGATCACGACTCCGCCCCGTCGGCGTGGCCCCAAGCGATCGAAGCGGGCAAGCCCAGTCGGTGTCTTTCGTATACCTTCAGAAGGCGTATTGAGATCATTCTCGCGCCGGCTGCGGGGGGAACCAGAGGTCATGGATCGGAGCGGGCTTCACAAAAAGGTGCTGATCAACCTGGTATCGGCACCGTGGACGCTGATTCCGACCGTGGGCGGCCTGAGCATGATGATGCTGTCCGGCGTCATCGGACACGGCACGGAGTACTGGCTTCTTGGTGGAATCGCGGGTGTGCTGGCGGGGATTGGATCATTGGCCACGCGATGGATCTGGAACGCCGACGCGATTACGAAGGAGTCTTTTGAAGCGCTGCAGGCCGAGGCTCGGCAGCATGAGGAAGACAAACTGAACGCGCTGCAGGAGCGTTTGCAAAAGGACCACGATCCGCGTGACGAGGAATTGTTAA
>JANNLP010000705.1:0-4146 GCA_031396905.1 Gemmataceae bacterium | reverse complement strand
GGTCCGACCGGCTCGTTGACCGTCACGAGCAGCACGGTCGTGAACAACTCGACGACAATCAATTTGCCCTTTTACGCGGTTCACAATCAAGGAAGTGGATCGCTGGTGCTCGAAAGCACCATTGTCACCGGCAACCGTGATCAAGGTGGCAATGCCCGCGACATCCGCAGCCTAAGCACGGTCACTGCGAACTACTGTGCCATTGGCAGCCCGACCGGTTTTTCAATGACTGGCAATGGAAATCTTGCATTTGGACTGGATCTGCTGTTGGGGCCGTTAGTTGATAATGGTGGGCCCACGCTCACACATGCCTTTCCCAGCAATAGTCCCGCCGTTGATACTGGCCTGAGCGTTCCTGGAATCCTTACCGATCAGCGCGGTTTTGATCGCAATATCGGTCAAGGAGTCGACATCGGCGCTTTTGAACTCCAGCTTCCGCCGCGCGTTGTTGACGTCATCTTCAATGATGGCGCGATACAACGATCGAGAGTGACCAAGTTGGAAGTCGTATTTGCCGGTCCGCCGGTCACCTTTCCGGGTGGATTGAACGGTGCATTTCAACTCAACCGCGTTGGTCCGACCGGCCAAACTGGTGATGTCGAACTCAGTGCGACTCAGAGTGGCAATCGCGTTGTTTTGCAATTCCTAGCCAGTGGAACGGTGCCACTTGATCCAGGCAACTCCCTGATCGATGGCTTGTATCAAATGATTGTCGTGGCCAATGGCGTTTCGGCAGAAGGTGGACTACTCGACGGCAACAATGACGGCGCGGGCGGCGACAACTTTGAAACCCCAACAATGGCAAATGCTCCATTCAGGATTTTCCGCCTTTTTGGCGACATCAACGGCGATGGTTCCGTCGCGGCAAGTGACTTTTTGGTATTTCGCCAGTCCTTCGGCGGTGTGAATGCCTCGCTTGATTTTGACAACGACGGCGCAGTTGCCGCGAGCGATTTCATTCAGTTTCGATTGCGATTTGGCGGCGGGATCTGACTCTGGCTTGGTTGGCCGTCCGTGAGAAACTCACGCTGTAGCAACATGCGTCATACGATCTCGCAGACCTTTCCAAGCGCCGACCATCCGCATGTAGAGTGCGAACGGACCTGATAAATATCTATGCCGCGGTTTTAGTTCGGCATGCAATTCTCGGACAACGGCCGGCCAATTGGAGGCGTTGGCAGTATTGATGGAGACGGAAACCGAGACACTCAGCATCCGGGTCGAATGCCACCAACCGCCGGGAATAAAAATATACTCGCCGGCATCCAAGTCACACGTCATTGCCGTTGCATTGGCAAACAGGGGATGTTTTTCAAGATCGGGTTTTTCAATATTCGCGACTTGTGACAGGCACTTGTTTGCGGGATCGGCGTACATTAGATTCGTTTGTTCCGGTGGGTACACCCAGAATCGCTTGCGGCCGTAGAGCTGAAAACTAAACGAGTGATACATGAAGTCATAATGCAGTTTGGCGCATTTGGATGCGACGCCGCCGATGAATACACCAGCACGATGATGATCAGCTATCCGCGCACCGACTTTTCCCGGGAGGAATTTCTGACCGAGCCAGTTTGGTGCGAGATGAACGGGCAGAGGGTGGACGTCATTAAGCAATTCCGGAAAGTTCTCGTCAATGAAAAGGTGGAACAAATAAGGCGCTGGTTTTTCCGGCGTTGAAGCTTCTACGAGCTCAATGTACTCCGCGAGTCGATATTCGCGGTCGATGCGCACGATCTTGTCGCCAAAACGCTCTTTGAAGAATTTAGGCGTCCAATTACCATTGGCTTGCCAATGTTTCAGCCCGTTGGTGATCACTACGGGCCGGTGCGGACGAAGGTAGTCGCGCACGAACTCCTGGTAATCAAGGTTGTCCCGTCGCTCGATGACTAAATTGTTTGCAGCGCTCTTTGTAGCACTCATTCGGGAAACCTCATTGGGTGATCAGGCGTTGCTTCTGAAAGTAGCCATGCGAATAGGGTCCCGCGTACAGCATCGTTACTGCTTCCGTTTTGTCGGCAAAAAAACCATCGCATGCCGCTTTCACAGCGGGATAGAGATTCCAAAAGTCGCTTGCGATGACCTCTGACGGAGGTTTGAACTGCTGCCGCTGATAAGCATCTGGGTCGCAGTAATCGGCTACGACACAAATTGCGCCCGGAGTCATGCGTGCGTAAAGGTCTTTCAGACATGAGGCGACCGTGTCGCGGTGTTCGGCAAAAGGCTGTCGCCAACCCACATCGAGATGCGCAAAGGCGATCTGTTCCGGCAACCGCGATGGCAGCGTGTCCTGAATGAGACCAGCGTGGATAACGGGCGGCTCCAAGTCGAGCGCACGGAAGTTCTTTTGCACCTCATCGGAACTGGACGCCATGAATGCGTCGTAAACATGTAGCCGTCGAGATGAGTCTTGAGCACTAATTAACTTCTGCAGTAATACCGCAGTGCTGCCGTGGTGGCAGCCGATTTCAACGAACTCCCCGGGGACTCGCCACTGCAACACTTCGCCGGCGAGATGATAGAGGTTGATTCGTTGCTCAACGCTGGTCTGCTCGCCCGTTGCTTGCCACGGCACCAGCCTGGCCTTGAACCGCAACTTGGACAATAAAGCGTTGGCCCACCGTACCTTTGTCGATTGTGGTCGGTTCCAATCGAAATACTGCGTGATGAAGACGTTATCCATAATTTGAAGCCTGTTTCAAGAAACTAGCCGGGGGGCAGTCCGGAAGCAAGTAGCGGACCCCCCGGCGTTTAACGTTCGTTTTTGGTTACTTCTTCATCATGCCGATCATCTCGCGGCATGCCTTCGCACAGTCGCGGCATGATTTGGCACACTCGCCCATGTGCTTGTCAGCCGGAAACTTTTCGCAGGCCGAGCCGCATTCGTCGCAACACTTTGCGCAACATTCGCAGGCCGCCGGGCTAAACGGACTCATTCGGGCACAAAGCGTGGCCGCCAGTTTGCAGCACTCGGCACAGTCGGCACAGGTCTGGACAGTCTTGGCATGCTCCTTTTTCCCGTGCTCGAGCATATGGCGACAGTGCGTGAAGCACATATCGCACTGGAGTTGGCAGTCGGCACACGCCTTTGCACACTTTGTAAAGTGTGCTCCGTGTTCCTTCTCGTGGTCCAATCGGACAGTGGTCGTGCTACCGGCGACGACAGCGGTAATGGCCGCTAGAGTTGTTACCAACGCCAAAAGCGTTCTGCACACAGTCATGATCAATCCTCCAGATGAATGTTCGTCGAATCCCAGCCTGTCTGGAACTCGTTCTTCAAAAGACCGAGAGTTGTTTGCGGCAAATAAGATGTCATTTGTGTTAGAACACTCTCCAGCCGCGGCGATTACTTGCTATTTGAATCACCGACCTGTTGTTTCTTCTTGGCCTTCAGCTCGTCAAGTTTGGCCAAGGACTTTCCGGGGTCGGCCTCCGCCTTTTTCTTGCAGCCTTTACAGCACACGAAAACAGGTTGGTCCTTGAGCATAACCTTGATGGGCGGTCCCATCGAACCCAGCCTCTCGTCCGTCATGACAACGCACCATTCCTGTGCGTCCACCAAGGCCCGCTCGTCGGGACTGAGTTTGGCCCGCTCGTCGGCGACATCATCCTGAACGGGTGTCTTGACACTTGCCGGAGCGACCGGCTTCGTAGCCTCGCGGCAACCGGCAAGCATTGAAGTCAGTGCGAGGACTGTCGTAAAGAACAAGCGGCGCGAAATCGTACGTTGCATGGCACTATCTCCTTGAAGGTTATTTCTTGCGGTAGGATTCCGGGTCTTTGATGTCGTCGGGGTTTTCCTTGGCTAACGAGACGAACTCGTCCACACACGGCGGGCAGCAGAATTCGTAGTTCTTGCCTCCAATGATCCAGCTGCATTTCGGGTTCGCTTTGGTCATAGTTACTGGGCAGATCTTGTCGCCCGTTTTGGGCTTCAGATCGTGCTGTGCCTTGAACCCTTTGAACTTCTCGGAAACGGTAACGCTTCCGTTCGCCTTAATGTCGGCTTCGGTGTATTTGCCGCCCGGAGTCAAGTAGAGCTTTCGTTCGGCCTCATCGGCCACCTTCGTAGGCATGCCGTGATCTTCTGCGGTGTCGGGCACTGACTTGAACGCGACGCGAAACCGCTCGCCTTTGATGGAAACGCTC
>JANNLP010000694.1:0-1607 GCA_031396905.1 Gemmataceae bacterium | reverse complement strand
TGACCAACAGCACCATTTCCGGCAACTCTGGCTTCTCGGGCGGGGGCGTCTACTGCTACAAGGGTACGGTGGTCATGGATAATTGCACCGTGACGGGCAACTCAAGCTCGGGGAGCTTCGGAGGAGGCTTGTCGCTCGACTTCGGGAGCAAAGGCACCATTGACAACTCGGCCATTACCGGCAACACCGCCAACAACAATGCAGGCGGGATCGTGATCGGTGGATCGGCCACGGTCACCATCAACAACTGCACCGTCACCTTGAACAACGCCAAGACGGGTCAAGGCGGCGGCATCCAAACTTACGGCTCACTGTCAATGGCAAGTACCATCGTCGCCCAAAACACGGCGTCCACGCGTGGCGGCGGCATCGCCTTGCGTAACGGCAGCACTTCAACCATGGACGGCTGCGCGGTTACCGGCAATGTCGCTTCGACTAACGCTGGCGGCGGAATTTATGCCAACTCCGTGGCCAACGCCACGATCCGCAATAGCACGATTTCCGGCAACAGCGGCACTAATGGCGGTGGCGGCATCCTTTTGGTGTACAGTTCGCCGATGACGCTTCGAAACTGCACGGTGGCCTTCAACTCGGCAGGCGGTTTCTTTGGCGGCGGCGGCGCCAGCGTTAATTCGGGAAGTACGCTGACCATTGAAAGCACAATCATTGCCAAAAACACCTGTGCCGGTTCGCCGGATGTCAAAAACGCCGTCACGACCACGACCAGCCTCATCGGCGACACCACTGGTTCAGTTCCGACCGGCGCTCCTCTGACGGGCGACCCCCTGTTGGCGCCGCTCGCGAACTACGGCGGTCCAACGCAGACGCACGCGCTGCTTGCCGGCAGCCCCGCCCTCAATGTCGGTTCCAATCCGGCCGCCTTGTCCACCGACCAGCGCGGCCCCGGATTCGTGCGCGTATTCGCCGGCAACGCCGATATTGGCGCCTTCGAGACCCAATTGGTTTCATTTACAGTGCTCAACGCCAACGACAGCGGCGTCGGGTCGCTGCGCCAAGCAATTCTCAATTCCAACGCCAACCCCGGCGACGACACGATTACTTTCGACCCGGCGTTCTTTAGTGTGGCGCAGACGATCAAGCTCGGCGGCACTCAATTGCCCATTACTGATCAGGTGACGGTCATTGGCCCCGGCTCAGGGCTGGCGACTATCAGCGGCGAGAACAAGAGCCGGGTCTTCGAGATTCTTGTTCCCGGCGCCGGCCAGAGCGTTACTATTTCGGATCTGACCATCCGCAATGGCGTTGGCATTGGCGGCGGCATCTTCATCGGGGATGACGCATTGACGCTGACCCGTTGCGTGTTGTCGAATAACACGTCCAACGGCAACGGCGGGGCAATCGCTGTCACCGCCGGCGGCGTCCTGCTGCTCGATAGCTGCACGCTGTCCGGCAACAGCGCGATGGTCAATGGCGGTGGAGTGCATTTTTTCACCGCGGTCCCATCGGGAATCACCGTCGTCAATTGCACGATCTCCGAAAATTCGGCCGGTACGGATGGCGGCGGCATCCACGTGTTTAATGTCGGCCCCAATAATAAGCTCACGATCACCACTAGTACGATTTCCACCAATTCGGCCGGTATCAGT
>JANNLP010000692.1:0-2243 GCA_031396905.1 Gemmataceae bacterium | reverse complement strand
CTCGTCGAGGTCGCCACTCAGGACCACCGCCATGATGTCCTTGTTTTGGCCGACCGTCTCGTAGCGGAAATTGAACATGATCATGGCCCTGGAGAAAGGATGAGGGTACTGTGTCCCCACTCTAGAAATCGGCACTGGCTTCGTTCAGTTGTCGGTAGTCAAATTCCCGAGGAATTATACAGCCGGATTCCAGCAGTTAAGCCGCCAAAACGCCGAAACTCAGAAACCAGGATGGCGACCCTGGGCCAGCTTCAGCTGCTGGTTCGGCGCGACTTGATCTTGATCCCGTGGCATCACAACACCTCGACTAGGTAAGTCGTCATCCAGATGTCGAGTTGTTGAAACCGCGCCTTGAGTTGTTCTTTACACTCGATGAAGTATTTTCGACTATCGGGCTCGTCCGCCACATCGACAAAACTCGAATCAGATCATCCCGGTAACTCTGGCCTAGATGCCGCCATTGCCCGCGAATAGTTTGGGTCTCGCACGATACGGCACCGAAACGTTGCTCCAATTCCAACAACGTGTCCGCAATTGCGTCATCTGGGACTGCTGTTCCGTCGTTATACCGCAGCGGTAACAGAACCTCGAAACGCCGAACCATTCTGCTCATAAGTGGCCGGCCCCTCGACTGTGAACACGACGCCCTCAACCGCGAGATAAGGCAGGGCGTCCTCCGGCACGAGCATCTCGCCGCTTGCCCAACTCTTGAAGCTGAAACGCCCGGCGAGTCGACTTAAAGCGGACCGCTTCGATGCGGCGTCTGGAAAGCGGATGAGGATCATGGCTTCAGTTTACCTTCGAGCACACTGAACCGGCAAGGCTGGAAAAGCTCAGTGTCGCAGGAAGCACATTCTTGACTGGGGCTATCACACGAACAGTCCTCAGTGCCGTCATTTCCCCCGAAGTACCGTCCCCCCACTTCCCCCTTCCTCCAAACAGTGAACTGTGCAGCACACAAACCGCACCGACCTCTTTTGGCGACGGTCACGCCGTCAGATGCGGTCGGCACAAGTTCACTTCTTCCCGATGTACGCCACCCGCCAAACCGTCCCCGAGCCGTCGTCCGTCACCATCAACGCCCCATCTTTGGCCACGGCCACGCCCACGGGCCGGCCCCAGACGTTTCCTTCCTTGGTGACAAAGCCAACCAGGAAGTCTTCGTATTCGCCGGTCGCCGTGCCGTCTTTCATCGGCACTCGAATGACCTTGTAGCCGACGCGGCGGGCCCGGTTCCATGAGCCGTGCTCGGCGGCAAAGGCGTCGTCGATGTACTCTTTAGGGAATTGCTTGCCGTCGTAAAACGTCATGTCGAGCGATGCCATGTGCGACTGCAGCAGCACGTCGGGCACGATCACCGTGTCCTTCAGTTCGGGCCGCTTGCCCTCGTGCCGCGGATCCTGGTTCGGGCCGAGGTAGTACCAGGGCCAGCCGTAGAAGCCGCCCTCTTTAACATGTGTGATGTAGTCGGGAACCAGGTTGTCGCCCAAGGCATCGCGCTCATTCACCGAGGTCCAGAGTTGGCCGGTCTTCGGATGCGTTGCCAGGCCGACCGGGTTTCGGATTCCTGAAGCGAAGACGCGCTCGTTCTTGCCGTCGGGTGAGAACGCCAGGATGACAGCCCGACGGTTTTCACGCTCGTCGTCGGTAACGTTCGAACGTGAGCCGACCGATACATAGAGCGTTTTGCCATCGGGCGAAAACTCCAGGTCCCGGGTCCAGTGTCCACCACCGCCGACGCCTTCGTTGCCGCTGGGGATGTCCTTGATGACCATCTCCGCGTCGCCTGCAGCCTTCGTGTCGCCGTTCTTGTACGGGAAGCGAACCACGGAGTCGGTGTTGCCAACGTAAACATATTTCGGCTCAGGCCCGACCGGGTAGAAGGCGATTCCGAATGGCCGCTTCAGTCCGGTGGCGAAGACTTCATTGACCTCGGGCTTGCCGTCGCCATCGGCATCACGAAGGACGCGGATGCGATTAGCCCGGCTCTCGGCGAGAAAAAGGTCGCCGTTTGGAGCGCGGACGATGACGCGCGGTTCAACGAGCCGGGTGGCGAACTCCGTCACCGAAAATCCTTCAGGAACCTTTGGCCAAGCTCCTTCCGGTCGCGGCACGATGCGGGGATTATTGTTGGCCGAAGGCGTTTCATAAGGCGTTGCCAAATCATTGACCGTAATCCTCCGTCGCACACCAGGTGCGTCCGTCGTCCAATCCCCAAGTGCGTCCTTCCCAGTCAACGTGCG
>JANNLP010000685.1:0-5349 GCA_031396905.1 Gemmataceae bacterium | reverse complement strand
GTTGCACAACATCGGCGCTTTCGGAACGTGGTTGCCGGCGCTCGCCATGATCATCCTCGCCGCCGTCGCCTGGGCCGATCACGGCTCCGTCACGGAACTGACGGCGGCCAGTTTCATCCCGGATGCCGGCTTCAAGAACGCCGTGCTTTGGTCCGTTCTCGTGATGAGCCTGACGGGCTTGGAGGCCGCGTCGATCATGGGTGATGAGATCCAGGATTTGCGGAAGAGGATTGGCCCGGCACTAATTGTCGCGGCCGTCCTGGTCATTGTCACGAACATTGTGGCAACCCTGGCTGTCGTCGTGTCAATTCCGGCAGCACAATTGAGTGGGACGCTCGGCTTCATAGACGCATACAAAATGGCGGCCACACGTGCCGGCGTTTCGGGATTTCTGCCCGTCGTCGCGCTCATGGTGATCGTGGGGCAACTCGGCAAAGTCGGCGCGTGGAGCGCGACCGGGGCACGTTTGCCCTTCGTGGGTGGCGTCGCCCACAGCTTGCCCGCAGTCTTTGGCCGCGTGCACCCCCGCTGGCATACGCCGTATGTGGCCTTGCTGTTTCAAGCAGCGATTGTCGCTGCGTTGATTGTCATGGGACAATGGGGCACGACGACGAAAGGCGCGTTTGACGTATTCCAAAGCATGACATTAATTCCGACATTCATTCCCTTTCTTTTTCTGTTCGCTGCCGTCATTCGCGTGCAGAACAGCGCACCCGGTCTCGGTCGAGCCACACACCCGGCGCATCGCTGGCTCATTTGCACCCTGGCGATCTGCGGCATTGCAACGACTGCCGCAGCCATGGCGCTTTCCATCTTTCCGGCTCCAGACGAACCTAATGTGCCGCTTTACGTTACTAAAGTCATTGGACTGGCAGTGTTGACAATTGCCGTAGGCGTTGGCGTGTACTGGAGTGGCAAGCTGGCCGCTGCGCGACGCTAACGCCGACTCGATCACAACATCTTTCAATTGGGCAATGTGACGCCTGGAAGAATCAGGTTCCGCAAGTTTGCAACATCCGACGGCGTTCACACGACTGTAACGGATTCCCGTTAGAATGTAGAGGTGTGCGCATCCATGCACGCATCTCCGCGGGAGAAAAGGACAGTGGCTTTTGATTCTTGTCCAAGCGCGAACGAGCTAGAAGCGTTTGCCATCGGCGACGTATCCGAAGCGGTCCTGGTCCGCCTTAGCAACCATGTCTTGAAGTGCAGTTCGTGTGAAGCGCAGTTTCGAGCATTCGATCAGAGTTCCGACGGGCTGTTGAACGCACTGAGACGAAACAACAAGCCAGTGGTCGAAGATGCGACCCTTCCGGAAGAACTGTTGACGGCCGCGCGCATGGCCGGAAGCGAACGATCGCATGAAAAGAAAGCCGAGACATCCATCGATTCAGGTCGCAAGTACGCCCGGCAGCTTGCGGCCGGCGATTGTCGGTTGGGGAAGTTTGAACTTCAGTCGGAATTGGGTGCCGGCTCCTTCGGTCACGTCTTTCGCGCACGAGACACGGAACTTGACCGCATCGTTGCCCTCAAGATTCAACGGGCCGGGGGTCTGGCGAATCACGAAGAAGTCAGCCGCTTCCTGCGCGAGGCTCGCAGCGTCGCGCAATTGAAACATCCGGGCATTGTGTCCCTCTACGAAATTGGCCAGACAGACGAGGGTGTCTGTTATCTGGTGACCGAGTTCATTGACGGACAGACGCTTGAAGATCGGCTCAAATCGGGATTGCCGGACCCACACTCGACTGCGGAAACATTGGCCCACGTTGCGGAGGCATTGCAATATGCACATGCTCAGGGCGTAGTCCATCGTGATATTAAGCCATCAAACATACTGATCGATTCCGAAAACCGCCCGCATCTGATGGACTTCGGCCTGGCGAAACGATCGACAGGCGAGATGAGCATGACCTCGGATGGGCGGGTCATGGGCACGCCGGCCTACATGTCTCCTGAACAGGCCCGAGGCGAATCGCACACGGTGGATGCACGCAGCGACATTTACAGCCTGGGTGTCATCCTTTACGAAATGCTCACCGGAGTGCGACCGTTTCAAGGTGATCGGCGGCTCCTGGTGCTGCAAGTCCTTGAAGATGACCCGCGTCCACCGCGGCGGCTGCATGCGCAGATTCCCAGGGACCTGGAGACCATTTGTCTCAAGGCGATGGCGAAATCATGCAACCGGCGGTATCAGACCGCGCAGGAGTTTGCCGACGACCTCCGCCGTTACTTAGACGGCAAGCCGATCAAAGCGCGCCGCGTGGGAACGGTCGAGCGCGTTTGGCGTTGGAGCCGGCGGAATCCCCTGGCGGCAAGTATGCTCGTGGCGGTCTGCTTGAGTTCAGTGTCCGGTTTCTGGTACTTATCGAGACTGTCCACGTATTTCGTGCAGGCGACTGCTCTCGATAGCACGCGCATGGACATTGCCATGCTGGAAGAAGTGAACGCATATTACAGTGACGTCGTGGATCGCCTGGATTGGAAAGTGACTCCCGTCACGCACGAGTACGCCACGCAGAAAAACGCCTTGCCACTGCCGGCCACGTTCATCATCGACGCTGGTCAACGAATCAGCAAGACAGAATCCGGAATGCAAGTGCGGCTCTACAGCGAATACCCGTGGCGCAAGAACGCCGGTCCCGCCGACGCCTTCGAGCAAAAAGTACTGGACACGCTGGCACTGAAAGCACAATCCGATTCGAACGACCTCACGTATCACGAGTTCACGGAAATCGAAGGCCGGCCGTTTCTTCGTTATGCAAAGGGCCAGCTGATGAAGCCAAGCTGCGTGAAGTGTCACAACGGCGATGCGACAAGCCCGAAAAAGGACTGGCTGGAGGGCGACTTAGCCGGAGTTCTGGCCATCACCCGTCCAGTCGAACGTGACATCGCCCGCACGCGCTCCGGACTCCAAGGTGCGTTCCTGCTCACGGGAGTGATTGCGGTTTTGCCGGTGGGCATCGGCCTGGGTCTTTGGTTCCGATCGCGAATGCGGGATATGGGGAAGGCATAACGGAATGCCGATTGCCACGAACCGTGACGAACACGAATCGACTTCGACATCGCGAAGCCTGCTTCAACGGGTGCGCGGCAAAGATCCCGAAGCGTGGAACCGGCTGATCGCGCTTTATTCGCCGCTGGTCTGGCAATGGTGCCGCAAAATGGATCTTCCCGCACAAGATACAGCAGACATATTTCAAGACGTCTTTCAGGCGGTCGCTGTCCACCTGCGACAATTCCGATCGGAACGCCCCGGAGACACTTTTCGCGGCTGGCTCAGGACGATTACCAGAAACAAGGTTCATGATCATTTCCGGAGTCGGCGGCACGAGCCACATGCCGCCGGGGGAAGTGAAGCACTGGCCTGGTGGTCGCGCATTCCCGACGAATTGGATCGCGTCGACGATGATGGCGACCAGTCCAACGAGGAAAATGGCCTGTTTCACCGAGCTTTGGTAATGATTCAGAACGATTTTGAGGATGCCACGTGGCAGGCCTTTTGGCGCGTCGCCGTCGATGGACGATCGCCTCAAGAGGTCGCCGACGAACTCGCCATGAGTCCGGGTGCCGTTCGAGTCGCTAAGTGTCGAGTGCTACACCGATTGCGACAGGAATTAGGGGACTTGCAGGGATAGTTCCAACGATGGTGTAACACACCTGCGTTACATAGTAATAAGCGAAATAGTACTCAACTCTCCCGACGAGGAGCCACGATCATGAACGCAACCGCAACCATGCACCCGAGTAGCCGGCGCGAATTCCTGGCGAATGTTGGGCGGGGAATGCTGACGGCGAGCGTCGGAACAGCACTCGCCGCCGACCTCGGTTTCACTTCCAGAGTTTTTGCGGAAGATGCAAAAGGCAACCGATTGACCTTCGGCCCGATGGAGCCATTAGTCGCAATGCTGGAAAACACGCCGGCGGATCAGCTTTTGCCACTCGTCGTGGCCAAGCTCCAGTCCGGTACCGAGCTGCGTACGATCGTCGCCGCCGCCGCCCTGGCCAATTCCCGTGCCTTCGGCGGTCATGACTACGATGGTTACCACACCTTCATGGCTTTGGCGCCTTCGTTTCAGATGGCTCAAGAGTTACCGGAAGACCGCCGCGCGTTGCCCGTTCTGAAAGTCCTGCACCGTAACGCGCGCTTCATTCAATCGACTGGCTGCCACGAACACGAAGCGCTGCACGAGATCGATTCTGGCACGCTGCCGACACAACCGCCGGAACCTTCGAGCCTACGTGAGGCCATGCGTCAGTCCGATCGAGCGAAAGCAGAACGCACACTTGCGGCCCTGACACGCGACTCCGTTGAGGACGCTTACAATCAGGTCCAGCAATGCGTTCAAGACGATATTGATGTCCACCGCGTCGTTCTTTCCTGGCGGGCTTGGGAAACTCTCGACCTGACCGGCAAGGACCAGGCGTTGACGTTGCTTCGTCAATCGGTCCGGTTCTGCGTGGACGCCGAGCGAGAGCGAATCAAACGGAAAAGGCCCGAGCCGGCCGTGCGCGCCACACTGACCAAACTCCTCGATCAATACCGGCTCTTGAGTCAAAAACCTGGCAGCCGAAAGGGCGACGACGCTTGGATTGAGACGTTGTGCCAAGCCATCTACGCGGGCAGCGGGTCGCAGGCGGCCGACGCTGTTGCCGCCGCATTGGCGGAAGGAATGGCGCCGGCCGATATCGGCGAGGCGATTTCACTGGCCGCCAATCGACTTGTGCTGCGCGATCCTGGACGCACACATGGCGATGCACAAAAACCACCGGGAAGCGTGCATGGTGCATCCGTCGGCGTTCACGCATCCGATTCCGCAAACGCCTGGCGGAACATCGCCCGCGTCAGCAATCACCGAAACACGGTCGCCAGCTTGATCGTGGGCGCTTACCATACGGCCGGACAAGCCGGCCAGGCATCGCAGCAACCGTATCCGTGGACTGAGCACCTGGAAAAGGTCAAGGCATCGGACGCGCCCGCGTTGTTGGCCGAATTGGAAACAGCGATCCGAGCGAAGGACCAGACTCGCGTCAGCGCAGTCGTTCATCGATACGGCGAGCTTGGCCACCCTGCCCGGCAAGTCTTCGATTTACTCCTGAAATTTGCCATCAGCGAAGACGGCGCGTTGCACGCCGAAAAGTACTATCGCACGGTGTGCGAGGAATTCGCCACGACGCGACCAACCCTGCGCTGGCGGCATCTCGTCGCCTTGGCCCGAGTCACAGCGAGTGAGTACGGTTTCCCCGCCCCCGGCTATGCGCAGGCATGCCAATTACTCAAGCTGTGACGAAGCGACAAGCGCACTCCTCTCTGCCCCCCATCGGGGGGCAGATCTAGCCCTTGCCTCGTTT
>JANNLP010000733.1:0-4239 GCA_031396905.1 Gemmataceae bacterium | reverse complement strand
GGCGGCCCGGCCGACACGGACGTCACCAATTGGATTCAGGCGAAGGCAAACGATTATCTTCGCACCGGGTTGGCTGGCGTGAAGCGCGTGCCCTACGAACAAGCCCTGAAGGCCGCCACAACACGGGCTGAAGATTTCATTCGTCCGTTTGTGAACGAATTGTCTTCCGTAATCGACATCGACGCCATCCGTACGGCAAAGCTGAAACTCGGCGTGGACCCGCTCGGTGGTGCCTCGCTAGCGTACTGGCCAGTGATTGCCGAACGGTTTGGTCTCGACTTGCAAGTGGTAAACCCGGCCTGCGATCCACGCTTCGCCTTCATGACAGTTGATTACGATGGCAAGATTCGCATGGACTGCTCCAGTCCATATGCGATGGCCGGCCTCGTCAGCTTGAAGGACAAGTTTGCCGTCGCCTGGGGCAACGACCCGGATGCTGATCGGCACGGCATCGTCACACGCACTTCTGGATTGATGAACCCAAATCACTTCCTGGCCGTGGCCATCGACTACTTGCTGACACATCGCCCGAAATGGTCAACGAATTCGGCGGTGGGCAAGACACTCGTCAGTAGCGCGATGATTGATCGAGTAGTGGAAGGGCACAAGCGCAAGCTGCTTGAAGTCCCAGTTGGCTTCAAGTGGTTCGCGCCAGGATTATTCGATGGCTCCGTCTGTTTCGGCGGCGAAGAGTCCGCCGGTGCGAGCTTTTTGCGCCACGACGGCAGCGTGTGGACCACTGACAAGGACGGATTGATATTAGGTTTGCTCGCGGCCGAGATTACTGCCGTTACTGGCAAAGACCCCGGCGAACACTACCGTAATTTGACGAAAAAGTACGGCGAGCCGCGATACACACGAATTGATGCGGCTGCCACCCCAGCGCAAAAAGATCGATTGAAGAAGTTATCGCCCAACGATGTGAAGGCGGCGACTCTAGCCGGCGATGCGATCACGGCCAAACTTACCACCGCACCTGGCAACAACGCGGCCATCGGCGGCCTGAAAGTGACAACGGCAAACGGCTGGTTCGCCGCCCGCCCCTCGGGCACGGAAAATGTCTACAAGATTTACGCAGAGAGTTTTCGCGACGAACATCACTTGCAGAAGATCGTCGAAGAGGCCCAGGCAATGGTCACCGTCGCGTTGGGGTAACGGCTAAACGTCGCTTCGCGAAAAGCCAATCAGACCCACCAGCGCGGAAACACATGATGTGATGCCAGCCCATTTCCACAGCAGCCAGAGGCCGTCACGGCTGTAGACGCCTTTCAACATGAATGGGAACGAGTCAATCAACCGATCCGGCGTTAGATAGTCAGACGGAAGGAAGGTCAACGCAAAGCCGGCGGAATACAGTCCGACCCACAGCAGTGTTACCGTGAGAACGGTGCTACCGCACAGTGCGCTTGTGGTCACGCTGATGCACACGATGGCCGCAAGTACCGCTGCTAATGCACCCAAGGCCGCGGCACAGCCGCTGATCGTCATGATTCCCGGGAAAACGAAAGCGGCAACAGTCATGACCGTGATTGCCATGAGCAAGTATGTGCCCAGGACGGAAAGCAGGCGGGAATGCAGTTTCGCAAGATAGTATTGGTAACGGCTGATGCCGCGGCACAACACAGAGTCGGCAAGGCTGCCGCGCTCCGTGGCGATGGCGCCCGAACAGAAGGCGACCACCAGGGTTACCGTGCCCAATGCCACGAAATGGAGTAGTTTCGAGACAACATTGTCCACTGTCACGATGAAATTGGCTTCCTTGAACACGGCAAAACGATGAGTCAGATACAGTAAGGCCGCGGACATCGACGCAAACACCCAGGTGCGCCAAACCCAATTGCGCGTCGTTTGCCGCAGGTCGGTTTGAAGCACCGCCCAATACGGCAGAAAACGGTAGAATCGAAGGCTGACAGCAGTCGTGGTCGTGGCATCCATGTCACTTTCCAAATCTCATCAATTGCAATTACTCAGGCGGCTTCCGCGTGCGTATACAGCCGCGTGAACCCGCGCGATTCGTCCTTTTCGACGAGGTCGAGGAATGCTTGTTCGGTTTGTTGGCCGACGGTGCGGATGGACACAATGTTGACTTTGTTGTCGGCCAGCACCATGCACACGTTGGCAAGTGCGGCCGGCGCGAACGCCTCATCCTGCAGACGCAGTTCAAGCCTTCGTTGGCGAAGGTTGACCGACTTGAAATCACTTGCCGATTTGATGGAACCGACAGCCTTGGTTACGGACTTCTGATCGCCTTCGAGATCGATCTCAAATGCGTTCTTGCGAATCCGACCTTTCAACTCCGTGAGTGAGCCACAGAAGATGAGGTGCCCGCGACTGAGCACGGCGGCGTGATTGCACACCTCGTCTACATCCAACAGGTTGTGGCTTGAAATAATCAACGTCTTTTCAGCGGCGAGTTGCTTGATGAGGTCCAGCATCGAGCGACGTGCTTCAATATCGAGACCGTGCGTCGGTTCGTCCCAGATTAGCAACTCGGGTTCATTGATGATGCTGGCCGCTACCGCTAGGCGAGCGGTCATGCCATTGGAGAAGCCGGCAATTGGTTCGCCTGCCACGCCAAGCAAGTCCACAGCGCGGATCAACGCGGCCAACTTGGGCTTGCGGGAACTGCGCGGAATGCCAAACAATCGGCCAACATAATCGAGATAGCTCAGCGGCGTCATGCCGCTGGGAAAGCGCGGATTGGTTGGAATATAGCCGATACGGCGGCGCAAAATGGCGGCATTTGGCGTCATCTTCTGGCCAAAGACGCGGACACAGCCCGCTGTTGGGCGATGCAACCCAAGTATCAGGCGAACTAACGTGGTCTTGCCCGCGCCGTTTGGCCCGAGCAAACCCAAGACCGTGCCTGGCTCGATGCGCAGCGACACATCGTTGAGTGCGATCTGACGATTTTGATAGATCTTGGTGAGCCGTACGGTCTCGGCAACCAAGTCTCCGTCGCTGTCGGCCATGTTGAACCCTCGGGTCCGCGCACCGCGCGCGGCACCTCGCCACAGTTCCGCGCGTATAATCGAAGGCAAGGGGCTTGAATAGCCCAAGTCTGCAAAACTGCCATTCGTTGCGAATTGACAGGTTTCTACCGGAGTATCCCAAATGGCCTGTATTGCCCCGTCAATCTTAGCGGCCAATTTCGCCCGGCTCGGTGAAGAAGTGCTGGCCAGTGTGCGTGGCGGCGCTGACCGTATTCACATTGATGTGATGGATGGCCACTTCGTACCCAATCTCAGTATGGGGCCGATGGTGGTGAAGGCACTGCGGCCCGTCACGTCGTTGCCGCTCGAAGTTCATTTGATGATTACCGATCCCGTGAAGTACACGCCGTCGTTCCTCAAGTGCGGCGCCGACACAATTATTGCCCACATCGAAGTGTTACCCGATCCACGACCCTGGATGGCATCGGTTCGTGCCGCTGGTAAGAAAGTGGGTCTTGCCGTCAATCCTGAGACGCCGATCGATCGGTTCGAGCCGTTTCTCAAAGAGATCGATCTTGCGCTATGTATGACCGTTCATCCCGGCTTTGGTGGGCAGGCCTTCTTACCCGATAGTCCCAACCGCATCCGTCAATTGCGCGAGATGATCAATCGACTTCATCCGCAATGCGATCTGGAAGTCGATGGTGGTGTGGACGAACAAACGGCAAAGTTGTGCATTAACAGCGGGGCCAACGTGTTGGTCGCCGGCTCCGCGATTTTCGGTGATACATCTGGCGCAGAAACGGCTACGCGGAATTTACGGGACATCGCGTAACGATTATCTTCTGACGATCGGCTTGGGTTTGCGACGTATCTTTTCCGCTTCGATCATTTGCGTCATGATGTCGGCTTCGAGAGTGGCAAGCATTTCCTCTCGAGGCAAGTCGGCCACGGAGGCCGCATCGCGCGGCGGACCAATAGCCACACCGATAGTTCGATTCGTCGCCGGCAGGAACAGCGGCGACGGAATGGGCAACAATCGCGTGCGCGGCCAAGCGTCGAACGCGCCGCTGATGCCGACCGGAACAATCGGGCAGCGCGCCCGTTTGATCAACAACGAAATGCCCGGCATCATTTTCAACATTGGCCCGACTTCACTGCGTGCACCTTCGGGAAACACCAGCACGGGATGGCCCGCGTCGAGTTTGGCCAGGATTGCCTTGAGTCCATCTTTCGCAAAACCAATTTGATCCACCGGCAGCGCATTCAGTGTCCGAATCAATGGCCCGAACCCGGGATTGTCAAA
>JANNLP010000671.1:0-24818 GCA_031396905.1 Gemmataceae bacterium | reverse complement strand
GGACCAACGACCGCGTACCGGTCACGGACGTTGACTTCATGTATCTGTTTCATGCGCGACAAGCAAATCATCACGCCACCGGTCACGGGTAAACAGCCGCCGGCAAGACTGGTGCCGGCCCCGCGCGGCACAAATGGTAGGTTCAGTTCGTTGCACAACTTGACGATGCCTACGACATCTTCCGTCGATGATGGAAAGACAACCAAATCGGGTGCCTTCTTCTCCAATGTAAAGGCATCGCATTCATATACGATGAGTTCACTGGGCGCGGATAGCACCGCGTCCTTCGGCAGGATAGCACGGAAACGTTCGGCTATCGACACGGCAACTGGCTCATGTACCTTCTCCACTCTCGACTATTGACCTGGCGTACGATGCCGCTCCCACGATACCAGCATCATCACCCAATGCCGCTGGCACGAAGCGGACATTGCGGGCGGCTTCGGGTAAGGCCCAGCGCACGGCCAACTCCCAGATGCGTTCGCGAAAGCTCTCGCCGAGGGCGCCGGCCAAACCGCCGCCCAGCACAATGACTTCCGGACTAATCAAGTTCAAGCAACTGGCAATGCCGGCCGCAATGGCTTTGGCGGCGTCATCGATCACCTGTACGGCAATCGGGTCATCTTTTTCGTAGAGGTCGGCCAACATTGAGCTTTTTACTGTCGTCAGGTCGATGCTCTTCCACGCTTTGCGAACCACTTTCGGTGCGTCGTCCAACAAGTCGGTGCCGCGCTTCACCACATTGCGGCGGCCGGCGATGTCTTCCAGCGTGGTGCCTTTGCGCCAGTGAACTACGAGATGGCCGATCTCGCCAGCATGAAGATTGAAGCCGCGATATAGCTTGCCATCCAGCACCAGGCCGCCACCGACGCCCGTGCCGGCGAAGACGCCAAGAACATGCCTTGCACCTTGAGCCGCGCCGAGTTTCCATTCGCCGAACGTGCCAACGCGGACATCGTTCTCGACCACCGTTTGCCACGGCCAGTCAGCGGGCAACAGCGACGGCAAATCAACATTGCGCCAGCCGAGGTTCGGCGCATTTGTGACAAAGCCGCGGCGATAATCAACTTGGCCCGGGACACTGAAGCCCATGCCGCCAATCGTGGCGCGACTAACGCCCGATTCCGTGACAATGCGATTCACAACTGATACGACGCTGGCGACCACGGCCTCCGAGCCCTGATCGAACGGCGTTGGCTCCTTGGCTCGCGCCAACGGATTGACGCCATCGGCAAACAAGCCCGCGAGGATCTTCGTGCCGCCGAGATCGACGCCGATCCAGTGTTTCATGTTGCTGCCTTCGTATCTTCGCGGGTTTTCGGCTCGATCCAGTGTCTGCCGTCGCGGGCCAACAGCGACGTGGCTGATTCGGGTCCCCACGTGCCGGCGGCATAGTTCGGGAAGGCATTGGGCGGCGCGGATTCCCAGCTTTCTAGGATCGGCGTCACAATCGTCCACGCGGCTTCCACCTGGTCGGCACGCATGAACAACGCGGCATTGTTCTGCATGGCGTCGAGCAGGAGCGTCTCGTAGGCTTCTGGCTGATCTCCCGGAAACTGCTCGGCATAATCAAATTGCATTTCCACCGGTTTCAACCGCAACACCTGGCCGGGTTGCTTGGCTTGGAACTTCAAGGTGATGCCTTCATTGGGTTGGATGCGGATAACCAGAGCATTGGGTTGCAGATCCCGCAGTGCACTCGGCGGAAACGACACATGCGGTACGGGGCGGAATTGAAGCACGACTTCCGAAGTGCGTGCCGGCATGCGCTTGCCAGTGCGAATGTAAAACGGGACGTCCTGCCAGCGCCAGTTATCAATGAAAAACTTGCTGGCGACAAATGTTTCGACCACGGAATCCTTGTCGACGCCGGGCTCGGCGCAGTAAGCCGGCACCTTTTCGCCGCGAACCCAACCCGAACCGTATTGGCCACGAGTCACGCATGAATCAATTTGCGAGGTCGTCATGGGTCGAATGGCTTTGAGCACGTCCACCTTTTTGTTGCGAATCTCGTCGGCCTCCATCGAAACGAGCGGCTCCATCGCGATCAGGCTGAGCATTTGCAAAAGGTGATTCTGCAGCATGTCGCGCATCGCACCCGAATGCTCGTAATAGCCGCCGCGGTGCTCGACGCCCACTTCCTCAGCCACAGTAATCTGCACGTGGTCGGCATAGCGGCGATTCCAGACCGGCTCGAAAAGCGAGTTGGCGAAGCGAAAGGCAAGGATGTTCTGAACCGTTTCCTTGCCGAGATAGTGATCGATGCGATAGACCTGGTTTTCATCGAAGTCCCGTGTTACCGTTCGGTTCAACGCTTGTGCAGTCGCCAGGTCCCGGCCAAACGGCTTCTCGATGATCACGCGCGTTCGCTGGCGGTCCAGGGAAAAGCCAGCCTCCGTGAGTTTGGAGCAGACTTCGCCGATGAGCGTGGGGCTGATCGCGAGATAAAACAATCGTTGAATTGGCACTTTCCACTCGGCGGCGCGAGCGTTGGTAAACGCTTTGATGTCGCTATAGGTTTTGACATCGCCGAGGTCGCCTTGGCGATAGAACACGTGCCCGGCGAACTTTTCCCAATCAGCTGCGGCAATCGGGCCGCTGCGTGAGGCCTGTTGCGCGCCACGAAACAGATGCTGACGAAACTCATCTTCGGACATGGCCTTGCGGTCCACGCCGATGACGGCGAATTGATCTTCGAGCCAACCATCATGCTGGAGGTGATACAGCGCAGGGATGAGCTTGCGCCAGGTAAGGTGCCACCGGCACCAAATATCACCACCACCGTCGGATCAGGTCGCAGACTTGGTTTCACGGCTGCCTCGGGAAAGGTCGTTGATGTTGTCGTTAGCTGACAAACGCCTGGTCGAGATCGGCCTTGAGGTCGGCAATGTCCTCGATGCCGACCGAGAGGCGGACCAGGCCGTCATCCACGCCACGCGCGGTGCGAAGTTCGATCGGTATGCTCGCGTGGGTCATGGTCGCGGGATGGCAAACGAGCGATTCGACGCCACCCAGACTTTCCGCCAGGCTCCAAAGTTTGATGCGCGACATGAACTTGTGAGCGGCCGGCACGCCGCCTTTAAGCCTCATGCTCAACATACCGCCGAAATCGCGCATTTGTTTCTTGGCGATGGCATGGCCCGGATCATCCGGCAAGCCGGGATAAAAAACGCGATCAATGGCTGGGTGTTTGAGTAACCAGCCGGCCAACTCCCTGGCGTTGGCACAATGTTTGTCCATGCGAACAGCCAGAGTCTTAAGGCCGCGCATGGTCAGGTAAGCGTCGAACGGTCCCGGCACGCCGCCTGCCGCGTTTTGGTAAAACTTGATTGGTTCCAATAGTGATGATTTGCCAATGACCGCCCCGCCGATCACATCGGAATGCCCACCAAGGTATTTTGTCGTTGAATGCACGACGATGTCGGCCCCGAGCGCCAACGGCAATTGCAGGTACGGCGTGGCAAACGTGTTATCGACCGCCAGGACGGCGTTGTGTTTGTGGGCCAGGTCAGCAATGGCGGCAATGTCGAGAATCTGAATCATTGGATTGGTCGGCGTCTCAATCCAGATCATCTTCGTCCTGGGCGACATGATTTTGGCGAAACCGGCGATGCTGATATCGTCGGTGTAACGTGAGACAAGACCCCACGGCTTGAACACTTTGTCCAGCAAGCGAAACGTGCCACCATAAAGATCGGCCGATGCCACCACTTCATCGCCGGGTCGCAGAGTGGAAAACACCGCCGACGTCGCCGCCAATCCGGATGCGAACGCCAAGCCGCGCTGGCCGCCTTCGAGCGCCGCTAAGCACGTCTCCAAGGCCGCACGGGTCGGATTGCCGGAGCGCGAATACTCATAGCCTTTGTGCTGCCCCGGTCCGGTCTGAGTGTAGGTGGATGTTGCATAAATTGGCACAATGGTCGCACCGGTGGTCGGGTCCGGGTCTTGCCCGGCATGAATAGCCCGCGTGGCGAATCCTGTGCTGCGAAAATCGGCTCCCATGCAGCCTCCTGCGAGTAATTTGGCGATGACAGACGTTTTACCCAAAGTGGCGGCGAATGAACATAGGTCAGCGGCGCTTCACAATGGTGTTCCATAGTTGAATGGCGCAAATCCAAGTCGTAATATTTCCGCCATGACAACCGTAGACCGCGAGAAATTGTTGCACGATGTCGATGCCTTTTGCCGCGAGTTGCGGCCATCGGAAGAGTTGTGTTACCTGGAGCGGCGGTTCAACGATCAGGTGGTGCCGCTGGCGAAAAAACACAATGTCCTGGCGCTGCCAGTGCCCGTCGAATTGGGCGGTCGAGGCGCTGATGCGGTGACGTATGCCCGTGCGTTGGCCCGCATTGGTCAAGAAGGCACAGGGGTGCGGACCTTCTTTTCGGGACACATCTCAATTGGGCAAGCGCCCATCCTGGCGTGGGGTAATGCTGAACAGAAGCAACGCTATTTGCCGCGAGCCGCTCGTGGTGACATCATCATGGCATTTGGCCTGACGGAGCCGGATGCGGGCAGTAACCCACTGGAAATGACGACGACGTATGAACGGCGTGGCGACAAGTTCGTATTGAATGGCGTAAAGTATCTTATCTCGAATGGCGGCATTGCCGACGCCGTGATAGTGTTCGGCTATCCGAAAGATGTACCGGCGAACGAAAAGAAACGCATGAGCGCGTTCATTGTGGAAACTAAGGGTACGAGTTTCGCTAAGGAGGACTTGCATGCCAAGATGGGTATGCCGACGGCGAATACGGCCATGTTTGAGATGACCGATCATGAAGTACCGGCATCAAACATTCTGGGCGACGAAGGCAACGGCTTCCGCATTGCCATGCACTCGCTGGTGAGTGGACGGCTTAGTGTGGCGGCTGGCAGCCTGGGCGTGATCGAGGATTGTCTCGCCGAGTGCATCGCATATGCCAAGGAACGCAAACAACACGGCAAGGAAATCGCGCGACACCAGTTGGTTCAGGAGCACATCGCCATGATCGAGATGGCGCGAGCGACATCCGAGGCCATCGTCATGGCGTCGGCCGAGGCGAAACAAGCCTCCGACGAAGACCCGACCAATGACGTCAAGAAAGCAAAGGCCGATCTGCTAGTGGCTCAAGCCAAACTGCACGCATCCAATGCGGCGTGGGACGCCGCCGACCGGGCGGTTCAAGTCTTCGGTGGCCGCGGTTGGTCCACACTTTACCGCGTTGGCCGGCACCTGATGGACGTGCGGGTTTGCCGCATTTACGAAGGAACGGATGAGATACTGAAACTGAAAATCGCGGCGGCAGTCTTGGGTAAAGGTTACGAGGCGTTCAAATAGGGTGGGTCGAGGCCATCGGTGGGTCTCGCAAAGCCTCGACCCACCTTACGTTTTCACCTTCAATCGCCGCGCCACGCTTGCTCCCTTCAGTTCGTTGAGGGCGTTTTTGCCGACCCATCGCGGTGTGGCATTGTTTGAAGCGGCGAGCCGTGTTGCCGTTGCCACGGCGGCGACGTGCAACGTCGCATTTCGTTTGCCCACGGCGCGGAGCGCCATGTTCACGGCTTTCTTGACGAAGTTCCTTTCATCGTCGGCCGCCAGCTCAATGAGTTGTAGGCCACGAAGAAACTTTTTGTCTTCAGCTGACTTATCATGCACCGACAAACTCCACAACAGCGCGAACGCCGTGCGCTTAATGAACTCTTCCTTGCGTTTGCTCCATTGTTCGACCTTGGTCCAAGCATGTGGCGTGCGGTCGAATAGACAAAAACAGACGGTGTCGCAGATGCCCCAATTGTCGAAATCGCCGCACCAACGGTCCATTTGTGCCGGCGTGACCCGCGCAGGTTCATCGACCATCGACGCCACCATGCGTGCCTCGTACCATCCGGTGTTCCAAAGTGCAGCCGCCAATTCGTGACTTTTTCCAAGTTGCTTGGCTAGCACTTTCATATTGGCCATTGAGACGCCGAACGCCTTTGGCGCGTTGATGGCAAACCTCTTCAAGTTGTCGCGGTCGTGTTGAGTACTTTTTGTTTTCAAATAGGCGAGTGCGGCCTTGACTTGAGCCGGAAGCGAAGCGGCTGGATTAGTTGTTGTCTTTGTCATTTTTGGCGCCATATGCCAGTTCTCAAGTATTACAGACTCTTGATCCACTGGCGGATGATCGACTGCAATGCCTTTCGCTTAACTTCAAAGTCCTGGCCATCGTCAAACATCACAACGCATCGGTCCTTGGCCAACCACTTCAGCAGGCCCCTCGGATCGGCAATCTTCAATCCCTTTGTCGCGCTGGCTTTCACTTTGGCTCCGGTATGGAGAATGAGCCAGACGCGGCCATCACGCAGGTTCAGCGTCGCAAAGTAGTCGGTTGTCCGGAAGCTCGGCGCGTTCCACTTGATGCCTTCTTGAATCGCCGGACTGACGCCGAGGATAAGTTGGCGGACGATCTCAACGACTTTCTTCAATGGATGCTTCAACTCGCGCATGAAGTCATCAACCGTCGGGTCAGACGTCCCGACCGCCGCTTGCGGCTTAGCGCGTCGATTTCTCACCGCCAAGCTCTCCGCAATTCGTGCCTTCACTAGTTTCCGCACCAGCGAAACCGGCAAAGGTCTCGACGGCGCAAAACGAATGGTCCCTTTACTCGTGTCATAGTTCTTGAGTTCATCCTTGTGGGCGGCCACGATAGTGGAACTCATAGGAAAGAAAGCGCAATGGTTCGCGGACGCACCAAAAGCCACCAGCGACCTGCCGTAGAGACGAAACGCGGCCAGCCCATAACTGATACACTCTTGCGCTCCGGGCGCGGCCGCCTTGATCGCCTCGCGAAGCTTTTGTAACGCGGTACGTTTGTCCGCCTTCAGGGCCGCCAGGTATTCGTCGATGGTTTGCGGTTTCTCTGCCATTTGCTGCTCCACATCATCCAACATACGCTTGCTTCAGCCTGTCAATTTCGATCTTGGTCATTTGCATCATAGCCTCCATGACGCGACCGGCCTGCTGAAGATGGAGACATAAAAGTTCATCGCCTTCTCGGCATTGCCGTCGTACCAGAGAAAGGGAGTAATCTTCTGAATGTTATGGCTCCCCTTGAATAAGATCGGGTGAATCCGGTCGTGGTCCCCTCAGGACCTCTCCGCCAATAGTTCGTCGAGCCGTTCATAGCCAGCGCGAACGCCTTCTGCCATGCCGGATGCAATTGCGCCATCGCGTGCCTCTTTGGATGGATAGAGCACGGTGAGTGTGAGCGCGGTCTTGTTGCCTTGTTCAGTGAGTTCAACTGTGGCCAATTGCTCACCCGATTGCGGGGCGCAGCCGAACTCAAACGATTCGGTCCGGGAGATTCGTTGCGGTGGGACGACCTCGCGATAGACGCCGGTCATCGCCATTTCCGCCCCGGCCGGGCCAGTCCACGCCCATCGGAACTTGCCGCCCTCGCGACCATCGTCTTCGCACAGCGTCATCGTCCAGCCGGGCGGGCCGAATAGCCAACGCTTGATCAGCTCGGGCTTGGATATGGCATCGAATACCACTTTGCGTGGAGCGCCGAAGAGCCGCGTCATCACAATTTCGCGATCGGTGGGTGTAGTGACTTCCAAGATGTTCATCATCGGTATTCTCCTTCGGTGTTAAGTGTTTCCACGTTTCGCTTCTTGAGACTTCAGCTCATTCAGTAACTCATCCAAGCGTTGGAAGTTGCCTTCCCAAACCTGGCGATAGCTTTCGAGCCAGTCGTTGGCTTCGGCCAGTGGTTTGCCTTCGATGCGACACATATGGGTTCGGCCCACAATCCGGCGGCGCACTAGTCGTGCCCGCTCCAGTACGCGCACATGCTTCGAAGCCGCCGGAAACGACATCCGCAGCGGGGCCGACAACTCGCTGAGATTCTGCTCCCGGCCCGTCAGTTGCCGCAGGATCGCCCGTCGTGCCGGGTGCGCCAGCGCATGAAAGATCCGATTCAGGTTCGGAGATCGATCTGTAACCATGTGGTTTAATATAGCAGTGGCATCGGCAACTGTCAACCATTTGGTTTAATATTGTTGCCGGTAGAGCGGAGCGCGTACGCAGTCTTGAAAGATGGCACCAGACACCGACAATTGGGATAGCCTAATCAAACACTGACAACCGGTTATCGCATGTCATATTCAGAAGACGCTTACGTCGGCGATCAGGAGCCGATGCGACATAGCGGCTTGGGCATCACGTCGTTCATTGTGGCGATATTGGTGGGACTCATAGAGGTGGGAATCATCGGAGCGGCATCGATCGCCGAGGTCAAGAATCCGGGTGTTCTCAACGAAGAGTCACAGTGGGCGATGGCCGCTGGCCTTGGAATGTGCGGCGGCATTCTGCTGGCCCTTGTCGGCGCAGGACTCGGGATCGCGGGACTCATGCAGTCGCAGCGCTACAAAGTGTTCGCGATCCTCGGGCTAGTTTTCAACTCGGCTATTATCCTTGGAATGATCGGCCTGATTGCGTTGGGTCTGGCGATAAAGGCACAACAGTGATTCGCATTTCTAGAGTTACTTCTGATTCGGTTCCGCAAACATAAGCAAGCCGCAAGCTTCGGGTCGCGGCGTCACGTCGGCCGGCATCGCGGCGGCTTGCATGCCTCTACCTGGAACGATGCGAACTGTGTTCATCGCCCAGACTTTGCCGGACGGATTGAGTTCGACGGTGAGGTCGCTCAGGTGAATCGCGATTTCTGCCGCGTAGCCGCCGGGCGAACTCTTGAAAGCCACGTACCACCGCGGGTTCCAATTAGCGTCGTCCCAGCAATCTTCGGCGAGCGCGCCCCGTTGGTCGATACGAAATCGGTAACATGTCGCATAGTCGCGATCCAAGTCCATCAACACTTCCACGCGATCATATGGCGAAACATCCGCGTCGCGCTCTCGTCGTCCGACTTTTGGACGAAAGCCGGCTTCCGGATGTTGGCATTCCAGCGCGATGTAGAGAAACTCATCGTCGTATGCGAACCGAGTTGTAGTCGAGTAGCCTTCCATGTCGCCGGTCGCCTGTTGAGTGCTGAGACTCGGAACATCGGTCCAGCACTCGTCATCAAACACGGCATCCAGGTGCGGTCGCTTGCTGGATTTACAACAAATTGCCGCAAAGCGCGGTGGTTGGCCCATACGATCCGTCACCCAAAGTTCCTGCCGGGCGGCGACGCGCCAAGCTTCGTTGGTGGATTGCTCCGCCAAAGTCTTGCGAAAAAACGCTTTTCCGGCATCGTTGTCGCCGAGTTGGCGTTTGGCGGCAGCCAGCGGAAACTGAATCGTCGGGTCATTGATGATTGCCGGCCCAAGGGCTGACAGCTTAGTTTCCAACGCCAGCGCCCCTTGATACCACTTACGCGTCGTTGCGGAGTCAGTGAGCGTTTTCTGTGTCAGGTTGATAGCCGGATTTGTCAACGGTTGCACGGAGTCATTCGGATCAAAGAGAGGGCGTTTGTTGGCGGCAGAGGCGAAGTCAGCTCGCGTCACTGAAATCGACTGTTGCGAGTCGTGCCGCCTCCGCGCTTCGCTTGATGAATAGTATCGTAGCAACCAGCAAATTGCCTCATGGCCGGCCGGTTGCCCCGGATAACGGCCGACTGCCAATTCATATGTTTCCTTCGCCATCGGCCAGTTGCCCGATTGCGCGGCTCGATTGGCGATGGCCAGAATCGAACGTAATCCCTGCTCGGCAGGCATCTTATCCAGTGTTTTCCCGACGTTGGCAAGAATCGCGGCCGGATCGCCAACTTGAGGCAGTCCGGACTGGGCGATGTTTGCCAGGTTCTGCAACTCGCGCACATGCTTGTCGTCTGGCTCTTTGACGTCGCGTGGATTCTCAACAACTGCGCGCCGCCCGGTACCGCCGGGCGCGAGAATGATGCCATCCATAATGCCATTGAGACCTGCACCGCCAGGCATGTTATGAGCCAGCAACCTTAGACCGCGTGACTTGGGTAACGACGCTTTTTCCGCGATCAAGCCCACGACCTTATTGGCGTGATCGCGCGGAGATTCGCCAAGTGCGGGCACCGTGTCATCGGTCCTCACTGTGACATGCGCTGCACCGGGGCCGTCCCAAAGCCCAAACACCTTTTTAACCTGCCACGCCGAAAGCTTGCCCACCTGTAAATGCTCCGGAAATGCCGCCGGGTCAGCGGCTTGCTTTACGGCTGTTTGCACCGCCTCAACAACCAGCGATTCAGCTGGCCCACCGGCGAAGTCGCAGATCACAACTTCCGGCTGCCACGTGCGGAGGTGCAGGACGATGCGACGAACTAAGACATCTGTAGCGCGCGTACCATGGCGCTGGTTCCAGTCAGTGAGTAGTCGGTCGCTATCTGAGGCTTCCAGGTGTTTCGGCACATCAAAGCCATAGATCGTGTCGCTGGAACTGCCACCGGACTTTCGCACAGCCGTGGCCAATCGCTGAGAGCGCGGAATCGCTGTTTCGTCTGAAGTGACTGCCACGCAATTGATCAGATAACCATCGGCCGCACCAAATCTCGCAAGTAGGTCCAACGGCGAGTTCCGATCCTGTGCGTGTATGCACATGATGGCTGCACGCTGGCCTCCCCTGCGTTGTACTTTCCAAGTTGCGCCGCCATCCGTGGTTGCCAGAATCGTGCCGAGTTCGCCGACGGCCCAGCCAGTTCGATCATCGATGAAATGAACGGCGTTGAGTGGAATGGATTGACCTGTAGGTGTGCATTGCCACGTCATACCTCGGTCGACGCTGTGCGCTACAAAGGTACCCGGCGATCCGACGACCCAGATATGATCGCCGTGACAGCAAGTGCCGCGAAAATCGCAGGCGGCGAGAAATTGTGTTGGCAGTCCGAATATAGGCTGCTCTTTACGTCTTGCGTCTTCGATAATCTTAACTACACCACATTGCCCTACCGCCACTGAAAACAACTTGTTACCGGCGACAGCCAATACGCGTCCGCTCGGCGGTAGCTTTTCGTCGTCATGGTGTGGGATGCAGCCACCTCCATTCAACATGATTCCCACTAGGCCAACCAATGCAACATCGCCGAATGTTGCTACGTCCTTGCCGGTAATGTTCATTCGCGCCGACAACGGTGCCCATTTTTGCCCCCCATCGACTGTCCGATAAGGTCCGCCCTTGACGGCTCCGACGACTCCACTCTTGTCATCAGAAAAGTTGACAGCATGAAGCCCCGGTAATTCGGCAGTATTCACACGGTTCCACGTCAACCCGCCATCGCGCGTGACGAACAGCAATCCGGCAGATTGTCCGGTCGCCTGTACCTCTTCTCGTCCGGCCGCGTAGCCGGTGTATGGCGTCAGAAATTGCAGCGCGTGAATCGTGCCTTTGGTTGGCAGCGTTTGACGTTCCCAAGTTGCGCCGCCATCAATGGTGTGCCACATCACGCCATCCGCGCCGGCGGCCCAGCCTTCATTGCGATCGACAAACTTCACCGCATTCAACGGCGCATCGTTGATCGCGCGGTCATCGGCAGTTGGGAACAATGCAAGTGTGGCAAGCAAGAGTGGAAGCATGTTATTAGTCAAACATCGAGAAACGGATGATGCAGTATAGAGCAGTGAAGGCGTCCTTCAGGCCGATCTTTTTGCCGTCCTCGTAGGTCCGGCCCGAATAGCTGATCGGCACCTCGAACATGCGCCACGATGGGTTTTTCTTCCTGGCCACCTTGGCTGTGATCTCCGGCTCGAAGCCGAATCGGTTGCTCTTCAGCGCTATACCTTCGAGAACCTCGCGGCGGAAGACTTTGTAGCACGTTTCCATGTCGGTCAGATTCACGTTGGTGAACATGTTCGACAGCGTCGTCAGCATGCGGTTGGCTATCGAGTGCCAGAAATACAGCACACGATGCTGGTCGCCGATGAAGCGCGAGCCGTACACGACGTCGGCGCGGTTGTCGATGATGGGTTGAATGAGTCGCGGATACTCGGCCGGATCGTATTCCAAATCCGCGTCCTGCACCAGCACCACGTCGCCGGTGCAATGTCGAAAGCCCTCGCGTAATGCCGCACCCTTGCCACGATTCTCCGGCTGATAGATGACACGGACGTCGTCCTTTTCCTCGTATCGCTGCAGCAATTCGCGGGTGCCGTCAGTCGAGAAGTCATCGACGATAATGACTTCCTTGGGAATCGGCACGTCCTGCACCCGACGCATGAGTTCGTGCAGCCAGCGCTTTTCGTTGTATACGGGGATGACGACGGAGAGCTTGAAGCCATTGGGAATTGGGAATACACCCATTTGGCGGCACGGGCCGTCGCCTAGCAGCTTCTGCGCTAGCTCGGCACGTTGGTATGTCGTGAGTCGCTCGACCTGGCGTTCGAGGCTTTCAAGATGAGCTTCATCGCTGCGATGCGAGGTGCGTACGGCGGGCGCGGCGGGGATATTTTTCACGGTCGTCACTCCATTGACGTTGGCCGGCTTTGGTTCGATAGCATTATTTTCGCAATAGAATCCCGGCGTCAAGGCGAATCGGGCCGGGTCGGCTTGAAACTTTTTGCCGTCTGCCTTAACGTGGCTCAGCCCAAATCGGCGAATGGAGTCGACGATGAGTGTGACAAGCGTGCCGTTGTGCGACCTGCAGGCCCAGTATCGCCCGCTACAGAGCGAGATCGAACAGGCCGTTTGCCGCGTGTTAGCATCCGGACAAGCCATCTTAGGCCCGGAAGTCGCTAGCCTGGAAAAGGAAGTCGCCGACTATTGCGGAGCCGCCCACGGTGTCGGCTGCGGCTCGGGCACTGACGCCATTTCGTTGGCGCTGCACGCTCTGGGCATTGGAGCCGGCGACGAAGTCATCATTCCACCTTTTACGTTTTTCGCGACAGCGGGCTGCGTCGTCCGCACCGGGGCCACGCCAGTATTCGCGGATATTGATCCAAAGACGTTCAACATCGATCCTCAATGCGTGGCCGACTGCATCACGCCACGCACTAAGGCGATCATGCCCGTGCATCTCTACGGCCAATGTGCCGACATGAAACCGATCTGGGACATTGCCGCGAAGAACAACGTGCCTGTGATCGAAGACGCCTGCCAGTCGTTCGGCGCGGAATATCAGGGCAAGAAAGCCGGCTGCCTCGGAGCGCTGGCCTGCTTCAGCTTCTACCCGACAAAAAACCTCGGCACCTACGGCGACGCCGGCCTGACTGTGACGAACGACCAGGAATGGGCGGAGCGGATGCAGGTGTATCGGCTACATGGTATGAAGCCGAAGTACTACCACCGCGTGGTTGGTTGGATGGGTCGCATTGATGCTGTGCAAGCGGCGATCCTGCGCGTCAAGTTGCCGCATGTGGATGGTTGGATCGAAAATCGCCGTGCCGCCGCCGCCCGGTACGACAAACTCATTTGCGATGCCCGGCTCGACGGCTGGCTTGGCCGGCCGAAAGAAGCTCCGGATTGCCGGCACACGTACAACCAATACGTCGTCCGCGTCGGCGACGGCTTACGCGATTCACTAGTCAAGCACTTCCAGGCTGAGAAAGTGGGCTACGAAATCTACTACCCGTTGCCACTGCACATGCAGGAGTGCCTGCAGAACCTTGGTTATTCACAAGGCGACTTCCCGCTGAGTGAAGCCGCCGCGAAATGTGTGCTCGCGCTGCCGATGTTTCCGGAAATTTCCGAAGCACAACAAGTCCGGGTCGTCGAGACGATAGCCGCATACCGGCATCAGACAGGTACCATGCGCCGAGCGGCGTAAGAACTCGCCGCAATGATCTGAATCAAATGATGTTTGTTGGCCGTCGCGCGCGCTACTCCTTATTATTGTGGCGAACGGGCTTTCACGCGCGAATTGCTACATGCCGATTCCGGAACAGACTGTCGCACTTCTCAAATCCGCTCGGCAACTCTATCAGGACTTGCCGGCCGACGCCGTATTGATCGTCGCGGAAACGGGGATTGATTGGGAAGCTGTCCAAGCTCGTCTCGGTAATTGCCGGCTACTCGTCGTTGCTCAGGGCCGGGCGATGACGCAGAAACTCAAGGAACTCGATGGCGTCGAACTAATTGAAATTGATGAACAGGTGCCGCAACCGATCGTTGATCGTATGAGTTTGGCGCTGCTAAAGGCCGTGGCCGCCGAACAGTTGCAGCCGGGTGCACATGTGGTCGTACTGTACAACGGCATTGCCGCCGAGCAGGGCCGGCCAGAACCGATTGACTCGCTGAGCGTAATCCATCTGGGAGAACATCTGGAGCGCATGTCGGCTCATGATTTGCGTAAGCTCGATACCAAAGTACCATTGGAATCATTGCGATTGGTGGTGGATTTAGCCACTGAAATCGGCCGCGAGGGACGTGAGAGTAAACCCGTCGGCGCTCTCTTCGTGGTGGGCGACACACGGAAAGTCCTGGGCATGTGTCGGCCGATTAACTTCAACCCGTTTCGCGGCTACAGTACTGAAGAGCGTGATTTGCGCGACCGCCGGGTGCGGGAACAAATAAAGGACCTGGCCCAACTCGACGGGGCTATTCTGGTCGGACGCGATGGCATTGCCGTCGCCGGTTGCATGTACATTGACGTGCCGGCCGAGGGAATTACGCTATCCAAAGGCTTAGGCAGCCGGCACTGGACGGCGGCCGCGATCAGCCGCAAAACGCTGGCCGTCGCAGTCGTTGTGAGCCAATCATCCGGCACCGTGCGCATTTTTCAGGAAGGCCAGGTGGTGCTGCACATTGAACCGTTGGCCCGGCCCCACGTCTGGCAGCCATTCCGCCTGGAAACATCCGAAGACGAATCGCTGGACATGCAGGATGCTGCCGCGGATTAGTTCGACAATCGTTGCGTGCTTGTCCGCTACAACAGTCTGAATGACCAAGCCAATTTACCTTGACTACAACGCGACTACGCCGATTGATCCGGCCGTGCGGGCGGCCATGTTGCCATTTCTCGATGAACATTTCGGCAATCCATCGAGTGCACACTCTTATGGCAAGGCAACCGCAGCCGCGGTGACTATTGCCCGCGCCGAAGTCGCCTCATTGATTGGCGCTCAGCCCGATGAAATTGTCTTTGCCGGCGGCGGCAGCGAAGTTAGCAATCACGCAATCAAGGGTGCGGTACTCTGGACCAAATTCGCCGGGCGTGCCCGGCCACACGTGATTACTTGTGCCATCGAACATCCGGCCACGCTTGTGACATGTGAGGCAATTCGCCGCTGGGATTGCGATGTGACTTTCCTTCCGGTCGATGGATTTGGCCGCGTTGATCCGGATGCGGTGCGCAAAGCCATCACGGCCAACACGGCGCTTGTGTCGATCATGCATTCCAACAACGAAGTGGGCACGCTACAACCCGTGGCGGCGATTGCCGCGATTGCTCATGAGCATGGCTTGCTTGTCCATACCGATGCCGCTCAGTCACTTGGCAAGCTGCCGATGAACGTCGAAACACTTGGTGTTGATTTGCTGACAATCGTTGGTCATAAGTTGTACGCCCCAAAAGGGAGTGCCGCTTTGTACATCCGCCGTGGCGTCAATCTGGAACCGTTAATTCACGGCGCGGGTCACGAGTCCGGACGGCGCGCGGGCACGGAGAACGTTCCGTACATTGTCGGCCTGGGTGCCGCCTGTCGCATCGCCACGAGCAATCTACCGGTTGAGGAGCCGCGGCTCCGCCGTTTACGCGATCAGCTGCACGCGGGCTTAGGTGATGTGGTGTTGAACGGTCACCGCACGGAGCAATTGCCGAACACGCTCAATGTGAGTTTTGCGGGCCGCATCGGCGCGGAGTTGTTGGCCGCGATTCCGGAGATTGCCGCGTCGACAGGTTCGGCCTGTCACGAAGGCAGAGTCAAGTTGTCGCGCGTGTTACTCGCGATGGGCGTGTCCCCGGAAGCGGGCCAGGGTGCCGTGCGCTTCAGCGTGGGCCGGTTCACAACCGAGGATGAAGTCGAGCGTGCCTTGAAGTTAGTCCGCGCTCAACTGTAAGTACAAAGAAAAACCCCGGTCGAACGCATTCGACCGGGGTTGCATTCTTATTTCTTATCACCGCGACCGCGCATCAGATCGACCCGCCGAAGCGGATACGGAACCCAATGAAGTCGCTGGCGGCCACCGCGCCGTCATTATCGAGATCAAAAATCGGGCTGCTGCCGCCCAGTGCCAGTCGGAACTGGATGAAGTCGTTGGCGGCCACTGAGCCGTCGCCGGTGAAATCGCCAAAGATTCGGAAGATTCTCGTCGGATCCACAGCCGTCGGAGCAACTGTCGTCTGCAGGAAGTTGTAGTCGTCGCCGGCGGTTGCGTCGCCCGGGCCAGTGCCGTCGATTCCGCCGCCAGTGAACTGGCTGGCCAGAGCAACTAAGTTGTATCGACCATCGGCCAAAGACACGTTGTCCACACTTCCGCCGGTGAACGTCAGCGTCACGATTGTGCCACCGCCGCTGACCGCGCCGGAGAGTGTCACCGATCCACCGCCGACCTTTGTCAAAGTGAACGCATTGCCCGCAGTGGTCAAAAAGGTCACTGGAGAATCAAACGTGATTGCCACATCGAACACTCGCGAACGTTGCGTCTGCTCGGCACCCGTTTTCGTCGAGTTAATGGTGATGGCCGTGACTTTGGCTGCCGAGAACGGATCTTGGAACTCGAATGCACCGATGTCGGTGCCGGTTCCCGTACTACGAAAGAACGTGCTACCACGTTGATCGAATGACAGGCCCAAGGCGTTGTTGCCCGCGTTCTTTGCCGTGCTAGCGGCTTGAATCGCGATGGTCTCGGTAGGACCACCGTTGTTGGTCAAACCAGCGACAGCGAACAGCGGATCGCCGCTCAGAACGGCCGCCGAGTAGGTCACGACACTGCCGGTCGTGTCGCCGATGAAGTTGTTGGTGCTTGTCGCCACCAGTGGGGCATCGGCATTCACATCCGCCGAAACCGCATTGATGTTCTTGGCCACAATCGTACTGGACAGCGTCAGCGAGCCACCGGCAATAGTGTGCATCGCAATGCCGCCACCGCCGACCGCGCCTGCCGCGGCCGTGTTGAACGCAATTGTGCTATTGCGAATCGCAACAACAATTGGAATTGGTGTCGGGAGTGCAGTTGGGTCGCCTACGGCATCGATACCGCCACCGTCCGTAGCGGCCGAGTTGTTGGCAATTGTGGTGTTCGTGATGGTCAGCTTGCCGCCACCATTCATCGAAATGCCGCCGCCGCTGCCGGTCGTTATGGCACCACCGGCAGTATTCCCGCTGATGGTGGAGTTCGTGATGGTAATCGTCGGATTGGCGTCATCTCGGCTCCAGATCGCGCCGCCGTTGCCGGACGCGGTGAAGTTGCCCTTGAACGTACTGGTGTCGATGGACACGGTCGGCGTACCCAAAATGCCCAGCGCGCCAGCGACGCTGCCGGTGCCGGCGTCGCTACCGTTGTTGCCAACGAAGGACGAACCGGTGATGGTCAGATTCGTGGTGCCATTGATGAAGATAGCGCCGGCCGCGACGATGCCGGCTCCGGACGACGAATTCTCGATGAAAGACGAATTGGTGACGGTCATAGTGATGACGCCAGTGGCATTGATACCGCCGCCGTTGCCAGTGCCCGTGTTGCCCTTGCCGACGCCGCCGATGGTGGAGCCGGTGATCGCCATGCTGGTGAGATTCGGGGCGAAGATGGCACCGCCGCCGCCGGTGGCGCTGTTACTTTCGATGGTGGAATTGTTGAGCGTCAACGTTCCACCGCCGACCATGCCGATGGCACCGCCGCCGTTGTTGGTCGTTTTGTTGTTGACAAACTTGGAATTGTTGAACACCAAATTGCCAAGACCCGTTTGGCCGACCGCCCCACCTTCCAAGGCGTTGGTGTTGTCGCTGAAATCGCAGTTGGTGAAGGTGACGTTCTCGTCGTCGATGCGAACAGCGCCGCCGTTCGAGCCAAAGGCCAAATCCGCTTGCAAGCCGTTAACGAAGTTCAGGTTGGAGATGCTGACATCAAGCGTGCCAACGCCCGTAACGACCATTGCGCGGGCGGCGAACCCGGCATCAATGACCGCGCGGCCTGCGGGACCGATGATCACGACGGAGTCGCCGACAGTGAGCGTCTTGAGAGTCGTGGGATCCAACGCGATCGTGTCGGTGCCGGTGAAAACGGCCGCGTCAAAGGTGATCGTGTCTTTGCCGGAGAAAGCGACTGAATTGGCCTTAAGCAGCGCTTCCCGCAAGCTGGTTTTGCCGTCGGTGTCCGATGCTTCGTCTAGCGAGAACGTGTCGACGATAATCGAAGCGCCGATGGCACCCTTAAACGTACCCACCGCCCCGGCTGAGACGGGCAAAGGAATCGCGGTCTTGTCGAAGACTTTGTTGGCCGCAATGGAAATCGTGTAGGTGCCGTTGTCGGCGAAGTCCCACGTTCCGCCTGGAGCGGTGATTTGGAAAGTCGCCGTGATGGATGCGGCATCGACGTATGGCCCGCCGATCAGTGTCGCGTTTACCGGCGAACCAAACGCTCCGCCACTGACCGTCACTGCGCCGGCGGCGCTCAATGTGCTGGCGTTGATCTGATTCACCGTCGAGGCGAACGTGATGTCGAAGGTGTGAGTCGTTGGACCGGTCGTCGTCACGTCGAGGGCAACCACTTTTGTCACGGCCGGCACCGGGTTGTTGAACTCCACCGCGCCAATGTCGATGCCGCCCGAAAAGCTGCGCGGGAATGTGACCGAGTCGTTTCGTTGATCCGTCGTCAACAAGCCGGAGGAATCCGAACCCTTGTTGATCAACGGACTGGCCCCGGACAACGGCAGCAGCGTCTTGGTTGTGCCACCGTGGTTGGCTGGCGTCGTTTCCAACTGCGGATCGATCGGCGCGGCGGCCGTGCCCTTTGTGTTTCCGGATTCCGTGACCACGAAACCAGCCGGGAAGCCAACAGCGATATACGAGTTGGTGATCGTGTTGGTGTTGGTGGTGAGGCTTTGCACATCGGCGTTAGCGCTCTTTTCGGTGCCGCCCGCCTTGTTCTTCGAGAACACCGAACTTTCGATGTTGAGCTTGCCGCCAGCGAGACCGCCGACATTGACCGAACCAATGCCTGAGGTGACGGTTCCCACCACCGTGCAATTGCGAAGATCTATGGTTCCTGCAAACGATCCAAACGTGCGAATGATGCCGCCGTTGGCGGCGGCTGCGTTCTGGAAAAACGTAGAATTGCGGAACTGAACCACACCGCTGCCGGCACCGCTGGAGGCGAACACTCCGCCAGAGTTGCCCGACCCGTTGCCGATGAATGTGCAACGATCGATCAGAATCGTGTCGCCCGCCAAGACCGAGGCGCGACGAAGAGCCCCGCCAGCGCCGGTGCCTGTGTTGCCCTCAAGAGAGCAGTCGGTCATGATCATCTTGGTGGCGGCGACGTTGCCCCACCACATGACAGCGCCGGCATTTGACACCGAGTTGGTATTGATGATGCAATTGGAAATCGTGATATCAGTTCCGCCAGCATAGATGGCACCGCCCAGTTGGCCGCCACTATTGCCGCTCAGTGTCGAGTTGGAGATGTTGAGAATACCGTTCGCATAAACACCAACGCCAAAACCCTTGGTAGCCGCCGTGGAGCCGCTGTTGACCGTGCTGCCGGTCATCGTCAATCCGCCGGTCGCGATGATGTTGACGCCGTAAGAGTACTTGGCTGCAGCCGAAACAGTGGAGGTATTTCCCGAAATATTGCAATTTGTCACGGTTAACGTTGCCGTCACAGATCCAGCGACTCCAGCGCCGTAGCCGTGTCCTACCGTAGAAATGACTTTGTTGCCGGTGATGGTACAGCCGATCAGCGTCGCGGTCGAATCGAAATCGACGCCGCCTCCGATGGCATTACCCAAAGTTGTGTTGACTTGATTGCCGGTGATGGTGCAATTGGTCAGAGTTGCGACCCCTGCAAAGGTCGCTCCACCGCCGAAGGCATTGGTAGCAATGCAGTTGGTGATGTTGACGTTGGTCAACGTGCTGACCGTGGCCACAGAAAGGTTTTTTAAGCCGCCGCCGTCACCGAGTGTATTGCCTTTGGTCAGCGTCATATCCGACATGTCGAACGTTGCGCCTGTGTAGAGCGTGTCCACCGCCAGAATGCCATCGAGATTGTTGCCGTCAATGGTGATGGCACCCTTGCCTGCACCATTCATAAAAGCCACGGTCTTCGCCGCTGCGCCTGAGTCTTCAGTGACGAGGAGCTGGCCTGATGTCAACGTGATCGTGGTGGGTGATGCGAACGAGAACTCGATGATGTCATTGTCGGCATTGGCGTTCGAATCGAAAATCGCTTGGCGGAGCGACCCGGGCAAATCGCCGGGCGCGGCCACAGCGCCGTCAGCACTTGAAGTCACCAGGAAGGTCGCGGGAACGACGCGATCTTCCATTCTGAGCATTGAAAGGCGTGTTCGATCGTGGGCGGGTCGTCGGCGAATTGTATTGGTTTGATTGGAATTGCTGCGGGCGAAAAGGTTGCGAAAGATGCGACGCATGTTGAGTCTGCTCCTTAGAAGGGTGATTCCATGTGTGCGGGCCGAAATTCTTAGGTGTAAGCTAGCATGTTGCATTATTGGTTGACAATGGGACTTTCACAGATTTTTTGCATTTTAATGATATTGAGTTCCAAAACGGGCTTGAATCGGCGTAGCGACTGGCTATTCCTCCCTTCAGACCTCTGCGGTGTTCGAGTCGGTGCGACTAAGTTTGTCGGACCAACGTCGACCTGCCAGGGAACCAATATCCGTTCCGGCGCTTGCAAGCCCATCCATTCCCTCGGGAATGACTGTAGTGGGATCCAAAACCCGGGCGTGAGGTGCCCACGTTACCGGCGGGTCCACAATCACGTGCCCGACACGGCATCTGCGGAGGTCCTTTCTCATTCTTGCTGTCAAACTTCTGGACGCAGGAACCGGCTCGCAATCATCAGCCTGATCGATTTGGCCGCTGTCGTGTCGGTTGCGCCAATTTTCTTTTCGCCCTAAGCATCGGCAGTGAAACGGGTCACGTCATACGACCAGAATAATCGCTACATTCGGTTTGACTCTCACAATCGTTTTGTTATGTTGTTCACAATGAATAACCTAACCACCGAGCGCGCTATCATGCACCGCACACGAAATGGCGTGGGACTCACACCTCGGTCGGCACCGGCAGCAGGCTCGCCGCCACCGGTATTCATGTCTCGTTAGTTTCCGCTCGTCACCATTGCGACTCGCACCTTTTGCACGAAGCTTTCCAGCCAGACGCTGGAAAAACCGACGATTGAGCCGGCCCCGCAGGGGCCTCACCCATGGCCACGGAAGGCCAACGGTATGCCATCGGAAGGCAGGGACCGGAGGGCGGAGCGGATGCGGCGTACGCCCTCGAATCAGGGAATCCCGGGGGTCGGCTCTCGATAATTCCGGAATAGCACAAGGATCGTGCGGAACGGCTGACACCTTTAAGGATGAAGGTGTCAGCCGTTTTTCGTTTGCCGCGTTATCGCAACTAGCTGAACCACTTTCATTGCCGTATCCTCTTGTGTATCATTGAGTTTCGCTCCCTCGACTTGCTTTCACGTTCATGCGTTCGCCGTTTCTGGAACTGCTCGATCAACGAGTCGTGATCTTCGACGGCGCCATGGGTACGTCGATCCATCGCTATCACCCCACGCCAGCCGACTGGGGTGGCGATCATCTCGTCAACCTTACCGATGCCGTGTCGATCACCCATCCCGAATGGGTGCTGGATATCCATCGCAATTTTCTGGCCGCAGGTTGCGATGGTATTGAGACCAACACATTCAACGGTTCACGACACGTACTCGCCGAGTTCGGCATGGGCGACAAGTGTCACGAGCTGAGCCTGATCGGCGCGCGATTGGCCCGCAAGGCGGCTGATGAGTTTTCGACGCCAGGGAAGCCGCGCTTTGTCATCGGCTCGATCGGCCCCGGCACCAAGATGCCTTCGATCCTGCAAGAGTCGATCTACATCACGTTTGACGATCTGGTGGCATCGTACACGCCCCACATCCGCGGCCTGATCGAAGGCGGCGCGGATGTACTCGTCATTGAAACAGTCTTTGACATTCTCCAAGGCAAAGCGGTGGCCATTGCCGCGCTGGATGTCATGAAAGACATGGGCGTGCGGCTGCCGCTCATCGTGCAGATCACAATTCAGCCCGATGGCCGCATGTTGCCCGGCACTGACATCGCCGGCGCACTCACGGCGCTGGAGGCAATCTCGGAGATTGACGTCATCGGGTTGAATTGCTCGGTCGGCCCGGACTTGATGCTCAGTACCGTCAAGCAGATGAGTCAAACCTGCCAGCGCAAGCTCAGTGTCTTGCCAAATGCGGGATTGCCGGAGAAGCGCGGCGACGAGACTTACTTCCCGCTCCAACCCGACGAGCTTGCCGAGTGGCTGGATCGCTTCACATCCGAATTCGGCGTCAACATCGTCGGCGGCTGTTGCGGCACCACGCATGAACATTTGGCCGCTGTTTGCAAGCGGATTGGCCATCGCGCTCCGGGCCACCGCACGGCGATTTCCTCACCGGCACTCTCAAGCTTGTTTGGCGCGGTGGATTTGCATCAGGAACCTAAGCCGCTATTGGTCGGCGAACGCACTAACACCAATGGTTCTCGGAAGTTCAAGAAGCTGCTCGAAGCCGAGGATTGGATCGGCCTCGTCGAAATGGCCCGTGAGCAGGAGCGCGAAGGCGTGCACATTCTTGACGTATGCACGGCTTACGTCGGCCGCGACGAAGTCCGCGACATGACCGAGGTCATCAAGCGCTACAACGCTGTCATCACCAAGCCGCTGATGGTGGACACGACCGAAGTACCGGTGTTGGAAGTCGTCCTCAAGCTTATCACCGGCAAATCGATCATCAATTCGATCAACCTCGAAGATGGCCGCAACAAGCTCGACAAGATTTTGCCGCTAGCGAAACGCTATGGTGCGGCCCTTGTCGCCCTGACCATTGATGAACAGGGACAGGCCGACACGGCCGAATGGAAGTTCCAGGTCGCCAAACGCATTTACGAAATCTGCGTGGGTGAATTCGGTATTCCGCCGCACGACCTACTTTTCGATCCGCTGGTGTTTCCACTGACGACGGGTCAGGAACAGACCCGCAAGAGCGCGATGGCCACATTTGACGCTATTCGCTTGATCAAGGCGGGTTTGCCCGGCGCGTTGACGCACATCGGATTATCGAACGCAAGTTTCGGGCTGACGCCGTACACCCGGCAAGTCTTGAACTCGATGTATTTGCACTATGCCCTCGAAGCCGGATTGGATTCGGCCATTCTTCATGCCGCGAAGATCATTCCGCTGGCGCAGATCGATGCCGAGGGGCAGGAACTTTGTCGGCGATTGTTGTTTGACGACCGGACGACCGGTGACCCACTGCAGCAGTTGCTCGCACACTATGGCGACAAGAAGAGCGAAAGCCGGGCAACCGAAAGCCTCGGCGCGACCGTCGATGAGCGGCTAAGGCAAGCGATCATACAGGGACGGCGCGAATCGTTGATCGCCGACCTGGACGCCGCCCGTGCGATTCGACCGCCGCTAGAGATTATCAACGGTACGTTGCTTGGCGGCATGAAGGTCGTCGGCGAGTTGTTCGGCAGCGGGCAGATGCAATTGCCATTCGTCTTGCAGTCGGCCGAGGTCATGAAGGAGGCCGTGCGGCATCTCGAACAGTTCATGGAGAAATTCGACGGCTCGGAAAAAGGCCGCATCGTGCTCGCCACTGTGAAGGGCGATGTTCACGACATTGGCAAGAACCTCGTGGACATCATTCTGTCGAACAATGGTTACAAAGTGTACAACCTTGGAATCAAGCAATCGATTGAGACGATGATCACCGCCTATCAGCAGCACGCCGCCGATGCCATCGGCATGAGCGGATTGCTGGTCAAATCGACCGTAGTGATGAAGGAGGACTTGGTCACGTTGAATGACCGTGGCCTGTCTCCACCCGTGATCCTCGGTGGTGCCGCGTTGAATCGCCGCTATGTCGAGGAAGACTTGCGCCGGACCTACAAGGGTAAGCTGTTTTACGGCGAAGACGCCTTCGACGGGCTACGGATTATGGACGACCTGGCCGCACTGAAGAAGGTGCGGCTGGTGGGCAGCGCTGTAATTGCCGGCATGGCCGACCGATTGCCCGCCGAGTTGAAGCCGACAACCGTAAAGGCGGCGGTAATTGATTGCTGCCCGGCGCATACCGTCGTGTCGTCATCGTTGAACACGATTGGTCGAAGGTTGCCTGATCTAGAAATCGTCCCGGCACTGCCGTTTCTCGGTACGCAGGTTCTCAAGGATATTCCCGTCGAGGACGTGTTCGCTTTCCTCAATGAGCGCACGCTGTTCGGCACGCAGTGGCAGTTTCGCAAGAACAACGTCAACCCGCGTGAGTACGACCGGCAGATGCGCGAAGTCGCCGAGCCGGCGCTGGTGCGGCTCAAGAAGCTGTGCCTGGACGAAGAAATCATGCGGCCGCAGTCGGTATTCGGCTTCTTCCGCTGCACACCCATTGGCAACGATCTGGTGATTCATGCCGATGACCCGGGAGTCGAAACGCTGCGTTTCACGTTCCCACGGCAGGACCACGGCGAGCATCTTTGTATCAGCGATTACCATCGTGCCGACGGCACGGATGCGACATGCCTTGTCGCGGTCACGGCCGGGCCGGAAGTTACTCGCCGCTGCTGGCAACTCAAGGAAGCTGGTCGTTATCAGGACTACCTCTTCCTGCACGGCCTCGGCGTCGAATTCGCGGAAGCGCTCGCCGAACACTTCCATCAGCGGATTCGCCGCGAATGGGGCATCGGCGACGCCGACTCTCCGCACATCGGCAAGCTCTTCAAGGGCCA
>JANNLP010000599.1:0-1585 GCA_031396905.1 Gemmataceae bacterium | reverse complement strand
GGTCGTTCTCTTTTAGCGCATCCGAGTCGGGAAGTTTACCTGCGGTGGTGCCTGTGTCCAGCTTATCAAGTGGTGCCCAATAGTTATTCTGAAAATCCTTCACCCCAACGATGCGAATCGTCTCGCCACGACTCGATTTGGTGAAGTTGATTCCATTGCGGAATGTCGCCAAGCGGCTGCGCAACAATAACCTGGTCTTTTCCAGAACAACGCATTTGACCACAATCTACGTGTGAATCACGTGGACTCACGGATGAGGAAAGTGGTCATGGCGGACCTCACATTACACCGGCCGATCTATGCATGCCGTTGTCGCGATTGTCGTTCTTGCGCCCAAGGCGAGACGGCACAGGATCACCAAGCCATCAATCGCGTCATGGCGTTGCTCAATGAGCGACAGCGACGCTTGTTTGCGGGCTTGCTGGCACGCGCCCAAGGCCATGGCGGCATCATCGCCGTCGCCCAGATCACGGGGCTCAGCCGCACCACCATTCGCCGCGGCATCGCCGAGTTGCTGCGGGTCAACAGCGCCGCTCCGGATCGCATTCGTCGGCGCGGCGGCGGCCGCAAGTCCTTGGAAAAAAACAGCTGGCCTTGGTGAAGCGTTTGCAGACGCTCGTCGCGGATGCGACCGCGGGAGACCCGATCGACGGTTTGCGTTGGACGCACAAGTCCACACGCAGACTGGCGGCCGCCTTGCGACACGAAGGTTTCACCGTCAGCGCCCACACGGTGGGACGCTTGCTCAAGGCGCAACGCTATTCGTTGCGTACCAATCGCAAGCGCTTGGCCCGCACCCACGAGCCGGAACGCGATCAACAATTCCGGTACATCGCCCGCTTGCGACGGCGCTGCCAAAACCAAGGAAATCCCGCGGTCAGCATCGATACCAAAAAGAAGGAGTTGGTCGGGCAATTCAAAAATCCGGGACAAACCTGGCGGCGAAAACCCATCGACGTCTGGGACCACGACTTCCCCAACCTGGCCGAAGGCCGAGCCATCCCCTTCGGTGTCTACGACGGCCAACTCAACACGGGCTTCGTTGTCGTGGGGACCTCGAAGGAAACGCCCGACTTCGCCGGCGCCGCCTTGAGCCACTGGTGGGAAGACCACGGCCGCTGGTGCTACCCGCGAGCGCGGCGTTGGTTGGTGACGGCCGATTGCGGCGGGGCCAACAACGCGCGGTCGTGGGGCTGGAAGTGGGCGTTGCAGCAAGTGGCGGATCGCTGGGACGTAGCCATTACTGTGGCTCACTATCCGCCAGGAGCATCGAAATGGAATCCAATCGAGCATCGCTTGTTCAGCCAAATCAGCGGCAACTGGCAAGGGCAACCGTTACGCGACTATGAAACGATCCTGAACTTCATCCGCACGACAACCACCACCGCGGGCCTACGCTGCCGAGCGATCTTGGAACCGATAGTTTACAACCACGGAGTCACAATCACTGCGGAGCAAAAGAGTGTCATTCGCCTCCGAAGAAGTAGAATACTGCCCCAGTGGAATTACACGATTTATCCGCGGCCGAAACGACCAAGTTATTGATGCGCAGCCGCTAGTGCCCTGTGCGTCTGGCCGCACAATT
>JANNLP010000558.1:0-3138 GCA_031396905.1 Gemmataceae bacterium | reverse complement strand
AAAGTCTGCAGGATTCGCCCGCCTATCGCCTCAATCACGAAGAGGTCATCAAGGCCCTCGAAGAAGGCATCTTGTTTGCTGAAGGACTCAGCCCCGTCGAATGCGTGTCCGATGAATATGGACATGTGAAAGCGCTGCGCTGCGAAGAGCAGAAACTTGAAAATGGCAAGTGGCATTCGACCGGCAACATAGTCGAGTTGCCCGCCCGCTCCATCATGATCGCGGCCGGCACTCATCCCAACGTCGTGTACGAACGGGAGCGGCCCGGCACTTTTCAGCTCGATGAAAAACGCGAGTTCTATCGTGGTCACCGGCTCGTCCGAATAGGGAATCGTCGCCAGCTTGTCGCCGCCCCAACCGCGAACGAAGATGCCTTCCTGACCTCATATGAACACGACGGCAAGTACGTCAGTTTCTACGGCGATGCCCATCCGAAGTATGCCGGCAACGTCGTCAAGGCGATGGCGTCGGCCAAGAATGGCTTCCATGCCGTCGCCGATCTGTTTCGGCCGGAGATCGACGAACAAAGTTCGGAATTGCAGCCGGAACGAGAACGCGACTGGGTATTATTCGCGGCCAATCTCGATCAGCAACTTCAAGCGGAAGTAGTCGGCGCGTTCCGATTGACGCATCAAATTGTCGAAGTCATCGTCAAAGCGCCAATGGCGGCGCGCAACTTCCAGCCCGGTCAGTTCTACCGCCTGCAGAATTACGAAACCCGCGCCGAGGAAGTGCAGGGCTTCCGCCTCACGATGGAGGGGATCGCCCTCACCGGTGCATGGGTCGATCGCGACCGCGGATTGCTTTCGCTCATCGTGCTGGAAATGGGCGGCAGCAGCCGGCTCTGCGCATTGTTGGAGCCAAACGAGCGCGTGGTGCTGATGGGCCCCACCGGCACGCCGACTCATATCCCCACGGGTGAAACCGTGCTGCTCGCCGGCGGCGGCCTGGGCAATGCCGTTCTCTTTTCCATTGCACTCGCGCTGAAAGAAAACAACAACCGCGTCATTTATTTCGCGGCCTACAAGAAATCCACCGACCTCTTCAAACGGCATGAAATCGAAAAGGCCTGCGACGTTGTTGTCTGGAGTACCGACGTCGGCCCCGGCATTGAAGTTCGCCGCCCGCAGGACAAGAGTCTGGTTGGCAACATCGTCGAGGCCATGGAGGCCTATGCTTCCGGGCAGTTGGGCGCGATGCCGATTCCATTGGAAGGCACGCAGAGGATCATCGCCATCGGCTCGGACCGCATGATGGCAGCCGTGCAACGGGCGATCGATTCCCGATTGGCGAGTCGGTTCCCGAAAAAGCCGCTGACAATCGGTTCAATCAACTCGCCGATGCAATGCATGATGAAAGAGATTTGCGCCCAATGCATGCAACGCCACGTCGATCCGGTCACGAAAAAAGAGTCATTCGTCTTCAGTTGCACCAATCAGGACCAGTTCTTGCAATTGGTGGACTTTGATCACCTCTCCGCCCGCTTGCGCCAGAACAGCACCGCCGAAAAGCTGACTTCACTCTGGATCGATTACCTGTTCTCCGCACGGCTGGTGCAGCAAGTGTAATCGTTCACGCTGCGGCATGTGTTGCTGTGCGCGGTTTGCTGAAGCGGTCCACGATCCAGCGAATCACATAATAGAACACCGGCGTGAAGAATAGCCCGAACGCTGTGACTCCGAGCATGCCGCTAAAGACTGCCACGCCGAGAGCACGCCGCATTTCCGACCCAGCGCCCGTCGCATTCACCAGCGGCACCACGCCGAGAATAAATGCAAACGACGTCATCAGAATCGGCCGCATGCGCAGCCGGCACGCCGCGATGATGGCTTCCACACGCGGTAGCCCGGAATCTTCCTGCTGCTTGGCGAATTCCACAATCAAGATGGCATTCTTGCTCGCCAGACCAATCAGAACCACGTTGCCGATTTGCACGAAGATGTTGTTCTCCATCCCGGCAAGCCACACACCGGCGATGGCGGCCGACAAGCACATCGGCACGATCAGAATAATCGCAATCGGCAGCGACCAACTTTCGTACTGCGCGGCCAACACCAAATAAACGAACAACACACCGAGCGGAAACGCGAGGATGGCCCAAATGTTATTGGCTGCCTGCTCTTCCTGCAGCGACAGTTCAGTCGCTTCAATCTGGTAAGCCCGCGGGTCGGCCTCTCGTTTGGCGATATCGCGGATGAGGTGCACGCCTTGTGCCGTGGACAAACCCGGTAGCGTCGCACCATTCAAGTCGGCAGCGTAGTAAAGTTGGTATCGGTTCACGACAGCCGGTCCCGTGATTTCCTTGATGTTCACCAGCGATGCCAGCGGCACCATGTTGCGCTCGGCATTACGGACCTTGAGTCGGCCAATCGCTTCGGTCTTGTCGCGGAACTGAGCATCGGCCTGGATGGTGACCTGCCAGTTGCGTCCCTCAAACGTGAAATCGTTGGCATACCCACCGCCAAGATAGGATTGCAACGTGTCGAAGATGTCGGAGAGTTGCACGCCGGCCGCTTTTGCCTTGGTTCGATCCACTTCCAAATAGATTTGCGGCTGCCCCACACGGAACGTGCTGAACACACCGGCAAAACCGGGCTGGGCATTCGCGGCACGACTGATGTTGTCGGCTGCACCCTGGAGCGCATCCAGGCCGCGATTGCCGACATCTTTCAACATCACCTTAAAGCCGCCCGTGTTCCCGATGCCTTCCACCGGCGGCGCGTTGAATGCCATCACCATGCCGTCGCGCACGCCGTTGAGTTGCCCGCGTAGTTGCTTCAGAATCTCGTTGGCCGACAGGGCCGGATCGTGTTTTCGCGCGTCGAATGGATCAAGTGTCAGAAACATCGCGGCCGAGTTCGACAGATTCAACCCGCTCAGGAACGAGAAACCGGGGATGTTGATCGTGTGCGCCACGCCGGGAATAACTCGCGCCGCTGCCTCGACCTCGGCCATCACCGCCGTCGTGCGCTCCATGCTGGCCCCGTCCGGCAACTGTGCAACACAGACGAGATAGCCCTTGTCTTGTTCCGGAATGAAGCCACCGGGAACGCGAGTATAGCCAAGGTACGTGAGACCAAGAATGACAGCGTAAGCGACGAGCACGATCGGGCTAAACCGCAACATCCGAGCCACAAT
>JANNLP010000544.1:0-6029 GCA_031396905.1 Gemmataceae bacterium | reverse complement strand
CGTACAAATCACTGCCGGAGTTCCTCACGATTCGAGAAGCTCGGATTCGGGTGGAGCAGCCTGGATTCCGGACCAAGGCCATTGTCGTCGTGACGACACTGCTCGATCCCGAACAAACCACCACAGAGGATCTGGCGTTTTTGTATCGCCAGCGATGGAACAATGAACTTGATCTCAGGTCGATCAAGATCACCCTGCAGATGGACATCCTGCGCTGCAAAACACCGGAACTGGCCCGGAAAGAAATCTGGACGCATGTTCTCGCCTACAATCTGATCCGCACGATCATGGCTCAGGCCGCAGCCAAACACGGCATTGAGCCGCGCTCGATCAGTTTCAAGGGTGCGGTGCAAACGCTCGAAGCCTTCCAGCCGATCATTGCACTCCAGGGCGAACAGGACGCGGAGTTCCGCGCGAGTGTCTATGCGCATTTACTGGACGCGATTGCCAGCCACCGGGTTGCCGATCGCCCCGACCGTTTTGAACCACGCCGAAAAAAACGTCGACCCAAACCGTACGATCGTCTGATGAAACCAAGGCACGAAGCCAAACGTGAGATGCTGAAAGGCTTTCGGGAAAACTAAGTGCCATTCGTGTGTCAGACCGGAGCGCGCAAGATTGGCAAGCTCGATGTGGCATAGTGTCTCGACGATCAAGCCTTGGCCTCGGGCGTTTGCGCCGCCTTGAACGCTTCCAATTCCGCGCGCCATTTCACCGCTTCGTCGCTTCTCCCTCGCCTCGTAGAGCACCAGGCGCTCGATGGCTTCCAGAATGCGGATTTGGCTTTGCGACGGGATCGTCTTCTCCAGTTGCATCATCTCTTCATAGCCCGCTAACAGCAGCGGTTGGGCGTCAGCGTACTTTTTCTGGCCCGAGAGTGCCCCGCCGAGCAGCGACTTGGTGTTCACTCGTGGAGTCCTCGGCGCGGGCGTGCTGGCGACATTTCAAAAAGTCGAGCGCGACCTCCGCCAGCAGTGCCGCGTATTAAGATTCGACTGGTTTTGATCGCTCCCGCTGGCCAGCGACGAACTCCTTAAATTTAGCCGCGGCTTTCTCACCCTGGTTGGAGTCGCAATACGCTTTGCCCAGGCTGTTCAAGTTGATGAGGTTGTTGGGATGTTCGGGGCCGAGCTTGGCTTTCATGAGCTTCAGTGTCTCCGCATAGAGCGGCAGGGCCAGGTCCAGCTTCTGCAGTTGGCTAGCCACGAGGATTGCCAAACACCAGTGCAACGCCTCCAGATCAAGTAGGAGGCAATACGCGTGCAGCGCCAAGTCCCCTTTCATCACCACGGCGGCGGTCCAAGGCCTATTACTTTCGGATGAGATGATTGCGAAATCGTCCTTGTTCCACTACGTCCGTAGGACTGCATTTAGAAATCGCTCATGGCAATGGTTTCTTCGCCGTTTCGCGTTCCCATTGCCCGCCATACAGATGCGGATGCGGCATAGTTCACCGCGCGGACGGATCCATCGGCGAACAGGAACTGACCGGCTATAGGATGAGGCGTGTAAAAATCGTACGGAACAGAATACTGGCTGTTGAGTGGGCCTATGTAGGTGCGGGCCATCACCATCACCGGCGCTTCCTCAATGGCAGACACATAAGTTGGCGAATTGGTATTGGTTCGAATGGTGCCGTTGGTGATGGAACCGATCCACGGCGCCTGACAAAACCACGCTGCCCGCTCACCGATCGCCAGGGTTGTCGATGTGCCGTCGCGAATGTCGGCAATGCGCGTGCGGCTGTTGCAATAAAAGATGCCGTTACCGCTGCTGGCCTGTTCGCCGATCGAGTCGCCAAAGCCGTAACACGCCGCGTAACTATTCGTCGCCGCGGCCATAATTCGGTGATTGAACTGCGACCAAACCGTGTACACGCCGGTATCCAGATCCGACGGACACACGAAGGCCTTGACCACTTGGACCCGGCATGGGCCATTGGGCGCATCTTCGACCGCCAAATCCCATCGGAGCTTTTCAAACAACGGGCCCTCTTCCAACAACGGCAACAAGTAAGCGGCCCAGCCCCAACCGGGCGAACTGAATTCAATGTCCGTCAGGTTGAGAGTCTCGCACGAATAGGCCGGCGGAAAACTGCCTTTGGCGTTGTGATAACCGAGCAGCGCCAACCCAATCTGCTTCAAGTTGTTCTGGCATTTCGTGCGGTTGGCGGCCTCGCGCACTTTTTGGACGGCCGGCAACATCAGGCCCATGAGGGTGGCGATGATCGCAATAACGACGAGTAGTTCGACGAGCGTAAATGCGGTTCGACGCTTCATGATGACACCGAAGCCATAGCGCGGCGGCCAAACATGGTGGCTAGTTTCAACCTAACGCCGTAGCGGTATGGGTTCAATGAGGTTCCAGATCGGAAACGGCCATAAACGACTGTTGCGCCCGAGCACCCACATAACCCACACATTTTGTGACGCTAACCCCTATTCCCGCAGGATTTAATGACGTTCTATTGTGATCGTTGCGGCGAGGAAATAGGCTAACAATTGACTCATTGTCGTCATGTCGCCATTGCCAGGAAAGGGTCTCTCTATGGCAAACCGTGGCCGTCGGTCTGTTCGTCTGTTGTTTGATGCGCGTTGTCGAAAGTTGTGGCTGAGCCGGCTGGAACGGCGGGACGTGCCGTCAAGCTCGTTACTGCTCAACCCGACGAACTGGACGCCGCTGGGTGGTGCGCCGGTGGTCCGAGGCTTGACGGCGGGCTCGTTGCCGACGAGCGGCCGGATTGCGGCGGTGGCGGCACACCCGACGGACACGAACACGATTTACATCGGCGCTGCCAGTGGCGGCGTGTGGAAGACGACGAACGCCAATGCCACGCATCCGACGTGGACGCCGTTGACGGATAACCAGGCGGCACTGACAACCGGGTCCATTGCGATCGCGCCGAGCGATCCGAACATCGTTTATGTTGGCACGGGCGAGGCGCACAATTCGGCCGACAGCTACTACGGCAAGGGCGTCTTGAAATCGACCGACGGCGGCGCGAATTGGACGTTGCAGGGTGGTTCGGTATTTGACCGAATGGCAATCTCGCGCGTCGTCATCCATCCGACCGACGCCAACACGGTCTTTGCGACATCGCACACCGCGGTGGACGGTCTCGGATCGGCGCGGGGCGTATTTCGAACGACCGACGGCGGAACGAATTGGACGAATATCACGACCGGAATCACAACGAGCGCGCAATTCACCGAAGTTGTCTTGGAACCGGGCAACCCCAGTGTGGCGTATTGTGCCGTGCAATCCGGCACGGCAGCGGGCGGCGTGTGGAAATCCACGAATGCATTGTCGGCCACGCCGTTGTGGACGCAACTCGGTGGCGGCATCTTGACCGGCTCGACGGTGGGGCGCACGCGGGTTGCCGTCGCACCGTCCAGTTCGCAGACCGTTTACGTTTCCATCGCAACGAGCGGCGGAGCGTTGCTAGGCTTTTTCCAAAGCACCAACGGCGGCAGCTCCTGGACCGATCGGACGTCAACGACGCCGAACTACCTGAGCTCGCAAGGGTGGTATGACCACGCGTTGATCGTCGATCCGACCAATTCGAGCAAAGTGTATGCGGGAGGCGCCGCGGGCAGCTTCCACATCATGACAACGACCAATGGTGGAGCGGCCTGGACAACATTGGCCACCGGCGCCAATGGCACCGGGCCACATGTGGATCATCAGGACTTCGCGATCGATGCATCTGGCCGATTGATTGATTGCAACGATGGTGGCATCTATCGCTTGAACACGGCCAGCCCAATTGCCTGGCAAGCGCTCAACGGGTTGAACACAACGAGGACTTCGGCGACGGCCCTGCAAACGGGACAGTTTGTCGGTATCGCGGCTCATCCCACGGACCCAAACACCATACTCGGCGGCACGCAAGACAACGGCACGCAACGCTTCGCTGATAGTTTGGGTTGGGTCACCGTCGAAGGCGGCGATGGTGGCGACCTATTCTACGATCCGTTTAACGCCAACACGATGTATCGGGTGAGCCCGGTGGGCAGTTTCGGGTCGTCGCAGTTCATGCGCAAATCGACTAACGGTGGGGCGTCGTGGTTTCCCATTACGACGGGCATAGTCAACGCTTCCAACGCGCTGTTTTATCCCACGATCGCCCCTGACCCGGGGACAGCTAGTCGTGTCTTTTTGGGCACGAATGTCGTCAACGTCAGCACCAACGGCGGAACGAATTGGGGCCGATTGCCGAGCGACACCATCACGTTTGCTGGCAGCGTTCGAGCCATTGGCATCGGGCCGGCCAGTTCGTCTACCATCTACGCATCGACCAATGCCAGTTTTTACATCACCACGGACAACGGCGCGACTTGGAACAATAACCCGCCGTCGGGTGGTTCCGATTTTAAGAAGATCGTTGTCGATCCGACCGATTCCAAGATCGCATATACGGTGTCGGCTGATTTTACCGGCAATCAACATCATGTTTGGCGCACGACCAACGCCGGGGTAAGCTGGACGCCGATCACGGGCAATCTGCCCGACATGCCGGTCTTTACCATGGCGATGGATCCTGGCCCCACCGGTTCCTCGTCCGATGACGTGCTTTATGTCGGCAACGACATCGGCGTCTATCGCTCCACGGACTTGGGAACGAACTGGACCAAGTTCGGCGCGGGGTTGCCGAATGTTCGCGTCACCGAATTAGAGTTCCTCCCGTCGTTGAAGATTCTCGCCGCTGGAACCTATGGTCGAGGCATTTGGGAAATCCTTGTCGGGACGCCGACGACGGCCGGGACCATTGCCGGCGCGGCGTACAACGACTTGAACACCAACGGCTCGCGCGACACCAATGAACCGGGCTTGGCCGGCTGGACGGTATTCCGCGATGACAATGGTAACGGCGTTCTGGATGGCGGCAGCACTTCGACGGTCAATGCGACGAACGTGCCGATCAACATTTTCGACAATGCCACCGGCACTTCGACGATGTCGGTCAGCGGCAAGACCGGGGCCATCAGCGACCTTAATTTGAAAGTCAACATTTCGCACACCTTCGTCGGCGATATGCAGATCACGTTGACCAGTCCGGGCGGCGCAAAGGCCACGATGTGGGTCACGTCGCAAGTCATGTCGGGTACGGACATGACCAATACGGTGTTTGACGACGAAGCCGCGACAGTGATTACGGCCAACACGGCGCCATTCACCGGCACGTTTCAATCGCTCAATGCGCTTTCCGTGTTCGATGGCGTGGTGCCCAATGGTACTTGGACTCTGTCCATTTCCGACAATTATGACTTTGATGAGGGCACGTTGAACAGTTGGTCGTTGACGATGGCGACCGGCGAAGCGAGCACCGTCACCAACGCCAACGGCGACTACCAGTTTCTCAACCAACCGAACGGGAGTTACAACATCCGCCGGGTGCTTCAGTCCGGATGGACGGCGACCGAACCCGCGGGGCAAGTGCATGCCGTGACCATCGCGGGCAACGCGGCCTACGATCGAAACTTTGGCCAAGTGATACCGTCCAATCCTACCGTGCTATTGGCATCGTCTACTCTCGACCCGACCAACACCAATCCGATTCCGGTGACGGTCACGTTCTCGGCGGCGGTAACAGGGTTTGACGCAACGGATGTTACTGCGACGAATTCGACCGTCCAGAACTTTGCCGGCAGCGGCGCCGTTTACACTTTTGACCTCGCGCCAGCCGGCCAGGGTTCGGTCACGGCACTCATCGCCGCCGATAAAGCGTTCGACGGCGGCAAGGGCAATACGGCATCCAATACATTGAGCCGCGTGTTTGATTCGGTGTCGCCGGATGTGACGTTGGCGTCGACATCAACCGACCCGACAAAGGCCAGCCCGATTCCGGTGACCGTGACGTTTACCGAATCAGTGACTGGCTTCGATGCCAGTGACCTGACCATCAGCAATGCGACGGCGTCGAACTTCTCGGGTAGCGGCGCGGGCTATACGTTTGACCTGACGCCATCGGGCCAGGGCGCGGTGACGGTGCAGATCGCGGCCGGCAAAGCGGCCGACACGGCGACGAA
>JANNLP010000519.1:0-7285 GCA_031396905.1 Gemmataceae bacterium | reverse complement strand
CCTGTTCTTCAGTCGGCTTCGGCTTGTCGGCGGGCATCACCGCCATGATGTATGATCCCAGGCTTTTGCCCTCATCCACCGCCTTGGCAAAGATCTCGCAATCGGAGAAGTCGGACGCTTTCGCCCCGGTGATGACCGGTGCTTGCCCGCCGTAGACGTCGCTAAGGATGCGCTCGGGGTGGGTCGCGACCACCTTACCCGCAATGAACGCCCCGCTCGAGTAGCCGATCAAGTGAGCCTTATCGAACTTGAGATGGTCGAGCAGGCGCACCACGTCGGCCGCCATTTCGACGCCGTATTTTTCTTGATCGTGCGGCTTATCGCTCTTGCCGTGCCCCCGGCAATCCAGGGCAATCACCTGAAACCCGTCCGCGCCTTTGAGCTTGGTGTTGCCCGCCCAATCCCTGCCCCACATGCTGGAATCACCCATCCAGCCGTGAATGAGGACGATGGCTTCGCCCGTCCCGACTGTAACATACCGAATCTTCACGCCGTTCGAGTCGAAAACCTCATCGGCCGCACCTACAGGCCTCGCTACGAGACAGGACAAGACAAGTGCCATCAACAGAGTCCGGTATTTCATAGCTGCCATTTCCCTCGAAAGTGGTCCCCACTTGTCGGGGGATCAAACATCGTGCACTCGCTCCGACGACTGCTAGCAATTCGTCGCCGGGCGTGAGATATTGGCTACGAGGTGAAGGTTTGCTGCCCGAACGGGGCGGCCGAGTCTTCAATCTCTCACCAGCCCATGCCGTGGTCGTACGTGGAGTTGTTTCCTCGATGAATGGAAAACTCGTCATAACACAGCATCCTGAGGATGGCAGCGGTCCGTAAGTGCCAACTCGCCCATGATAGTGGCGTATCACCGTTCATGTCCTTGGCATCAATCACGGCACCCGCATCAAGAAGTGATTGAATCGCTCGCTCCGTTCCAAACGCAGCAGCACGATGAAGCGGCGTTTCACCTTTGGTCCGGCAATCGCGCATGAAGCATTCCGTTTCTGCATTGGGTTTCGTAGCGCAATTCGGATTGGCGCCACTCTCCAACAAAACCTTGACCACTTGGTCGTATGCCGGTCGATTGGCTTTGCACAGAGCTGCGTGCAGCGGCGTCTCGCCCGTGCTGGCCTCAACATGATTTACGTCGGCACCGTTTTCAATCAGAAACTGGCACAGCTGCCAATGTCCATGAAACGCAGCGCCAAAAAGGCCGAGATCAGCACCGAGCGTTGTCAGTGATTCGCCCTTGCCGAGCAGAAGCCGTACGGCGCTCACGTCGCCTTGATCAGCGCACAACGTAATGAGTGGCGTACCAAACTGACCTGTCGCACTCGCCGGGTGACCTTCGGAAAGATATTGGAACACCAAGTCAGTACGCCCGTCTGCGATGCGGGTAAGAATGTCGCTGCTCATGAAGCACTTCCTCAATTAGACCGAACGACCAGCTCAGCAACTACGGTGCACCGGCGAGAGATCCCGGAAGCGATTCATGCTTCGCTTTCTGCTGAAGCCCCTGGTTCGGCAAGCCATTGCTTGAGTGGTATGGTGACGGCCGAAATTGTCTCCGTCGATTCCGACAATTTGCGGAATCGGATATCGTGGAAAACGAGCCGGATGAAGAACTGATCCGTTTCTAAAGTGATCTCGAAGAACGGCTTACCGATGCGCTCGGTCCAAGTCGCCGCGATTGCAGAATTTTCGACAATGGTCAATCCGGGGTAAGCATTAGACCAGTTTGTTCCCCATACGTAGCCGTCCGGCTCTCCGGCAACTTGCCACTTCTGATAATCCAAGAACACGTCATCCCACGATTTCGGCCAGGCTTCGTCCGGAACGCGGGTCTCGCAGTCCGCTTGGACGCAGTGGGTAAACTCGATTTCATGTTCGCCCGGAATAGCGCCCAGACAATCCTGGATGTGCCACACGTAATCGCGACCGTGCGCTCGATATCCGTGCCTCAGAAGAGCAAAGTCAAGCTCTGGAAGCCAGCCCAGGAGTTTACGAGCCGGGTGCATGTTTGTGCGCCGAATCACCAAGGTCACCTGGCGGTGTCGAACCCGACTGTGCGTCAAAGTATGAAGTACCGTCATACCGCGCCAAGCCCGCACCGGTTAGGCACGGCGTTTGTTTCGATGCAGTTTGACCATAGTCGCGCTTGCAGCGACGCCTCAAAGAGGTATCGTCCAAGTCAGTAGTTTTCCCGTTGGGTACTCGAACTCCATGTGAAACCGGCCAGGTTCGTAGACAAGAGTCAGAATTTTCACAAGCAGCGGCGCCTGCTACACCGCAATGTCACGCGACCCGATTCGCACATTTTGGGTCGGCATCAATGCACTCTCCGCGGCCGAACGGGACAGTCAAGCCGCATAGACTCTCGCCACGCCAGCGTGATTTGCGATCTAGTGAACGAATAGACGTTTGGCGACCAGGGACGCTACGCAGGTCGCATGGCCCTGCACCAGAATGTACCAGATGCCGACTGGTGTTGGTGATTCGACTACCACCGATGCACCATAGGTATTGATCGACCCGTGGAAGTCCCAGTTGCCCGGCGTGGGTGGGGTGCCAAGTTTCACGAATAAGTCCAGCTTGCCCTGCAAGGCCGCGCCGTCGGCGTAAATCGCCAGCCAACAGCAATGAGTATGATCCGACGATGCCCAATGCGTTTTGAACATTTGCTGGCTATCCACCGCGACTGAGATCGAGCGCGGTACGTTGTGCTGAAGTGGTATGGGTAAGTGATTCATCGGCACCGACCCGGCGACGCTTCGCGCGGGTATTCCCGGAGATCGTTGTGCCTGATGTGGCGGCGCAGCGCCCTTGCCCGTCGTCCCCGTGTTCGTGTGTTTCATTGGTGATCTCCTTGTTTCACTTCCGGGGAAGCTTGTTGTGCGCGATGTTCCCCATAGCCGTCATATCGCGCCATGCCCGCGCTGATAAGGCAGGAGGTTAGCCCGCGCCATCTTTCCCCAGGCACTCCGTCTCAAGTGGCTCTTCCCGGACCGATCCTTGACTGACAGACACACGATAGGCACCGGCTTTGGGCCGCGACGCGACGACTCGATGAATCTCGCCCTCCACTAGATGGATGGCCGCACCGTCATCAATGGCGACACCGGACGGAATGTCGCCTTTCAAGAGGAACTCATGATAGGTGGGCCTGCGCTGCGGCTCTCCGTCATAGTGGGGACAACAACTCCCCGTGACGAAGCCGAGACATTCCAGGACAACGAGCTTCTCGGCCCACGAGTCGGTAACGCCGTGTTGGAACCAGCAAATAGCCCCCGCGCTAACCCCCGCCAGAACGACTCCTTCTTCCCAGGCCTCCTTCAGCAGCGTCGGCAATTCCCAATCACGCCAGACCGCGAGCATGCTCTTCGTGTTGCCGCCTCCGACATAAATGATGTCCTGCCGCAGGAGGTAGTCCCTCAGATTTGGCGTGCGCTGAAACAACGGAAGGAGAGATGGGCGACAATCGTACTCAGAGAATGCGCTATAGAACTTGACGACATTAGAATCGGCGTCACCGCGCGCGGTGCCAAGGAATGACACCGCAGGGCGAGAGGCCCGTGCCTGCCCGAGGACGTAGAGGTCAAGGGCGGGATTGTCGGGCTCCATCAAGAACCCGCCGCCGCCCAGTGCGATGATCTGTCGCTTGCGTTCCGTCATGGGATATGCCCCCCGCGACACATCAGAACCAGCGTCGCCCCCGCCATCTGTTGCAACAATTGCTTTGGCGCCGATTGTCTCTCTTTCCGCCCCAGGGCCAGAGAGTTATTCCGGCCGGACGGGGGCGATGAGCACCAGGGTGCCCTGTTTGTCCGCGAGCAGCTCCAGACGCAGCGGGTCTTTCTCCGGCGCTTCCAGGATCACTTTGGCTTTGCCGTCTTCGATCTTGTCCGTGCCGGCGCGCATCGTCCAGCCCAGGGCAGGCAGTTCCTTGCGGTAGAACTCCAGAACTTTTTCCGGTGCCGTCGTCGGCATGGCGTAAAAGAGGTGTATGTAGTGGTAATAGCCCAGGAATTGGACCACGCCTTTCGCTTCCGGCATGATCGGCAATTCCACATCGAGGAGGAGCACTTTGTTCCAGACTTCGGTTTTGCCCTTTTTGTCTTCAACGCTGAGGCCGATCTCGATGCCCCGCTGAATGAAGCGCAGGTGTACCGGGAAACCCGGTTCCATGTCGATTTTTCCAGTTTCGTCCCTGACCTCGCGCCAGCCGCTTTTCTTCAGTTCCGCCCGCATGAATTCGATGACCGCGTCCGGCTTGGCGTCCGTCAGGTAAATCGTTCGGCTGACGTCGTTGTCTTTGAGTTCCGTCATGGCGAGGCGGGGCAGGGTGCGGCTGTCGATGTTGCCGTGGTTCGTGAGGCGCACAGCCAACTCGCCGGCAGCGCGGTTTTCGTAAACGGTGCCGCTCAGGAAGAAGCCTTGTTTGATACCCGTGAACTCAAAAAAGTCCTTGCTGGCGGGTTTATCAGCGAGTTTCCAGCCGGCCTCGGTGAGCTTGGTGCGACAGAACTGCGCCACCGGTGCACCATCCAACCTGCGCAGGCGGTAGGACAAATCATGCGCCGAGGAGCGCTCGCCCTTCCGAACCGTCTCCGACTTGATGAGATCTTTGCCGCCATCCGGCAGCGGGAACTTGCGGACATCAATGACGCGGATGGCCTCCACCACCGACGCCGGTGAGACAGGCTGCGCGGCGACCTTATCCTTAAGGGCGGCCGGTTCGTCGACGGCGGGCGCCGATGCTCGTGGCGCAACCGACGTCGCGACTACAGGCGCGGCCCCGCTCGGCACCTTAGGCGCTTCCGCCTGGCCGCAACCCGCGAACACGAATGCGAATCCTACCGACCAGGTCTGCCAACGGTTCCGGGCACGCATGATTCCCCCTCCGGCTGAGATGATCATTCTAATGAACGTCGCCGATTGCGCGGTGATGAGAGCTACCTCTTAGCTTGGTACCTCGGCCGAACGAGCAGCTCACCTTCCGGGGCCGAACGCCGCTGTGAGTGATGTTTCCCCTGAACCGTCATACCGTTCCGCGGCTGCCGCTGCCATGTGAAGTATTTGGTTCTGGCGTGATTCCAACGCGCTTCAAATTACCCATTAAGAACATGCCCAATATTGCAAGCGCCAGCGATATCCAGGCGCTGACCGCGTGAATATGGCTGTATCTGAAAACCTGCGCGGAGACCTCGACATATCTTCCGTGACTCCCAAGGAAATAATGCTCGTCGACTATCTTGCCGTATAGAGCGTCACCTCCAATTGAACAGTGCACTACAACATGAACGAAAAAGTTCGTCATGCCACCAAAGAAGAGAAATGCCCCGATCCCAGATCGCGCGCGCTGCAAGCCGCTCAACGCCAATATGGCAATTGTCGCCTGAACTGCAGCGCGGACCAAGGCCGCAGCCATAAGGGCAATCAGGAACATCCCGAGCCAGTACGTCACTTGTAGTGACCGAACGAATCAGCCCATCAGGCGGTACCGCGCCCGACTCTGCATTATGGTACCCGAAGAACCGTCATACCGCGCCGAACATGCTTGATTGGTTGGTTGACACCGCTCACTTCTGGTCAAGACGATCGACTGATTTACTTGTCGCCGGCGCTTTGAGAGTCTTTCTGCAGAGTAGAAAGGCCATTGCTCCGTATGGAAATGCAATAGCTATTGTCCACGGACCATACGGCGGCGCGAACGCGGACGCGCTGAAAAACTGGAAGGACAGCAGCGACCACGTCCATTGACCTGTCGTCCAATTCACGGCAATCTTGCCAAATCCAACAATGATAAAGGGAAGCCAAAGCCATTTTCTTTTTCTCAACTTGGTTCTGATGCAGACGACGAGAGCGAAAAGCGTGAATAACGGCAGGATGATAGCCAGCGTTAGAATCGAATATTGAAGCGGTGTTTTGCCACTCAGCGTGAATTTGTTTTGCTCCGCAACGGAGTTCGGTCGCGGGATGACATTGAAACTGACGATGGTGGTGTTCGCGCCCTCTCGCTTCAATGCAACATTGGCCAGCACCCATTTACCGGAAAAGTCATATTCGAATGTTTGGTTAATTATGGTAACACCGGGCATGTACATCTGATTGGCACCGACCAAAGTCACCGAAGCCGGTTCTCCCGGTGGAATCAGCGCCGCCATCTTGACCAACGTATCATGCAGCGACGCCTTTCTTAGACTCGGATCAATAATTCGCTCCAGCTCCTCGAACTGCCCTTGTCGTAGAAGCTCGATATGGCTCTTTGCGAGTGCCTGATCTTCGGGCGTCGCCACCCACTGCAGCAACTCGGTCGGGCTGCATCCCGAAATCACAAGTAGAATCATCGGCACAAGCGATTGACGCAACAATGAAAACTCCGCTGTCAGCCAACTTGCCCGTTCACCCGTCGGGGAAGACGCTACTGAGTTGTAATAGTCTCCCGTTACAGGGTCATACCGCGTAACCAACCGGTGGGCCCGAGGTCGGTTTCGCAACAGGAATTACCGGTGTCCGGTACACTCGCGCCAGGATCCCGGCGGTGATGGCGCAGATCAGCACAATTGAACCCTCGATTGCAATTCCCACCCATCTAAAGGACTCTTCCGTGACTTGCTTGCCTTGCGCCACCATGATGGCCGCGACCAGGATGCCGACTGCAATCGCCATGGGAATGGGCAGCAGGCAAATGACGCCGATCACGCGTGCCGGCCAACCTTCGACAACGAACTTCGCCTTCTTGTTGGTCATGAGCCGCCCTTTGATCAGAGCGTACAGTCCCATGACAAACATCGCGACTTCAGCTCCGATAATCACCGCAGCCTCACTTTCGTGAACAACACGAAATCACTCTGAGATCAAACGTAGTCGAGGAGCAAATTTCTAGCGAACGCCGTCATGCCCCCCCCCGAAGTAACGTCATACCGCGCCGAACCTGCTCCGGTCAGGTGCAGCGCTTGCATTGCTGGCATTGCTTATTCTTTTGCCCACGCTCTGGCTCCGCTAGCTAACAACGCCTTCAGGTAGGCCATCGACCGCATCGGAGGACACGCCAGTACCGCTAGGCAAAACGCGTCCGGGGGCCGATACCAATGCGCATTCATGTAGTGAACAATCCCCTCCGGGCAAACGAATACGACACCATCGGCCGGGATGAACACATTCTTGTGGCTTGCAAGACTACTCTTGTATAAACACAGGTCGCATCGATGGAGCCCGCTGAACACGAGCGGCTGCCAGGGATCTTTGACGAATTCAACGAGTTGCGCGAAGACCTCAACAGCCACTG
>JANNLP010000498.1:0-3253 GCA_031396905.1 Gemmataceae bacterium | reverse complement strand
AACGACGCCGTCCTAGGCTGGTTGCCCGATTGTTTGACGACTTCGCGGGCTGATGCGCCGTTGATTGACTTGGCACTTGGCACGGCGGCGCAGCATTTCATTGTGCGAAAAACTGCCGCATTGTTACCATGGCTCAACAGTTTGACTGAACCCCTGCCCGGACGCGTCGGTTTCGTTGATTTATCGACGAACGTTATCTTACCGGAGCCGGTGGCCGGCACTGTGTGCGCAGCAACATTGATCCAATGTGATGCACCCGAACTGGGTGAACTGCCAAGTCGGTTGCTGGGCAACGTTTTCATCGCACCGGATCTCAAGACGGCCCATGAACTGGCGGCTCGGCACCCTTTCTACCGGTTCATCACGCGTGCCGGGGAGTTGGTGGAAGCCGATGGCTCGTTGATCGTTGGTCGGCAACCGGCCGAGTCGGGCGTGCTCTCTCGGCAAGGCGAGTTGCGCGATTTGCGGGCGCAGGCCGCCGCCCTGGCTGAGCGCATGGCCGACGTGGATGCCGAGCTGGCGTCGCTGGAGGATCAGGTGACAAGTGCCGAGGATGCGATGGCCACGCACGCGCAGCAAGCCGCGGTGCTGGCCGAGCAGCATGCAGAGTTGCGGTCGCGCATCGTGCGACACAACGAACGGCGGTCGGGACTGCAGAGCGAAGTTGGCGTCTCCCGCACGGAGTTGTCAGGATTGGACGCCGATATTGCCCGCGACGAACGCCAATGGCAGGATTTCCTCGCCAAAGCTGAAGCTGCACAGTCGGCGGCACAAGACACGCACACCACGCAATCGCAACTCGAACAGACGATCCGCGATCAGGAACGGCAGCAACAGCAGTTGCAGCAGGCGCATACGACGGCACAAGTCGCCGTGGCTCGCGCACGGGAGCGGGCTGACGCCGCTAGTGCGCGTCACGATCAGGCCGTGCGCACGGCAAAAGAACGCCACGCAGATTTGCAAGCGCTCATTGATCAGATGGCGGCGGTAAAAGACCAGGTCGAGGAATGTCGGGCATCGATTGCGACGTCGCAATCTGAACTGACGGATGTCCACACCCGGCGCGACGTTGCAGAACACGCAGCCCAACAACTGACAGTGGAAATGGATGGCGTTCGTGCGGAACAGAGCAAGCTGTTAGCACAAATGCAAGTCGCCCAAGCCGCCTGGCAACGCATGCGGGATGAGTTGCATACTCGCGAACTTTCCGCTCACGATTTGCGCCACCAGCGTGACACTTTGACGACGCGCATGGCCGAGGACTATCAGATCGATCTCGCCGCTGCAATGGCGGCCGATGCCGTGCCCGATCTCGGCGAGACGACGGCCGAGCAGGCCGCCGCCAGTATTGACGACCTGCGCAAGAAGTTGCATCGACTGGGCAGCGTCAATCTCGAAGCGTTGGATGAGTTGGCGGCCGTTGAGCAGAAGCACCAGCAGCTACAGGTCCAATTCGATGATCTATCGCAAGCCCGCCGTTCGCTGGAAGACAGTATCCACAAGATCAATGCCGACTCGAAGCGGCTGTTCGTCGAAACGTTCGCCAATGTGAAAGTTCATTTCCAGGACTTGTTCCGTCGGCTGTTTGGCGGCGGCATGGCCGACATCGTGTTGGAGAAACCTGACGATCCGCTGGAAACGCCCATTGATATTGTCGCACGCCCACCTGGCAAAGAACTTCGCAGCATCGCACTCATGTCCGGCGGTGAGCGCACGATGACGGCCGTAGCGTTGTTGCTTGCAATCTTCCGCAGCAAACCCAGCCCGTTTTGCATCCTTGACGAGGTGGATGCGGCGCTGGATGAAGCCAACACGGCACGGCTGACGCACGTGATGCGAGAGTTTGCCGCGAGTTCGCAGTTCATTGTGATCACGCACGCCAAGCGCACCATGGCCGCCGCCGACGTGTTGTACGGCGTGACCATGCAAGAAAGCGGCGTGAGCAAGCGTGTGGCCGTGCGGTTTGATGAATGGCCGGATGAAGTCAAGAAGGCGGCCTAACACCCACTTCCGTTTTCGACGGGGCGTGAATAGTCTGTTGATGTAGAACATCGCCAGTCACAGTGGTATCAACCATGCGGCGACCGCAAGTCGTGGTCTTCGAGCGCGATGGGCGATTGGCCCGGCAATTAGATGCGTTCGTCGGCGAGAAGAAGTGGGTGTTGCGTGAATCGCGCCAACCGGACGCGTGCGTGCGTTTGCTTGCCGGACAGGGGCCAAGCGTTCTGGTGGTGCGGGTGCCAGCCGCCGCGGATACGGAAATGACGCTTCTATCCCGCATCAATGAAGGGATGCCGCATGTCAGTACGATCGCCGTTGGCGACGCGGACAACGCTGTGGGTACGTCAGCCTTGGCGTGGGATTTGGATGTAGACTTCGCGCTGTTTCCGCCAGTTTCCCCGGCGCGGCTACCGGCGATCGTCGAAGGGTTGATGGGCCATTCATGATTGAATATCCCATTGTAGACGAACGACGCTGCACCGGTTGCGGCGATTGCGTGCCGGCATGCCCAGTGACTTGCCTGGAAATGGGTAGCCATATCCCGTGGCTGCCGCGACCCATTGATTGCGTGAGTTGCACGCTGTGTGCCCTGATTTGTCCGGTGGATGCGATTCACATGATGAGCGTCGAAGTGTAAGCTCAACATGGTTTGACAACGAGAACACTCATGCCCGATGTCGATGACGTTGCCAAGGAATGCTGTCGAAAGCTCACTCCCTTCTTTGAGCAAATGGCCGGCGTTATCGTTGGTCAGCGTAAACTCATCGACAGGCTGATGATCGGCTTGCTCACGGGCGGGCACGTATTAGTGGAAGGCGTGCCCGGTCTGGCGAAGACATTGGCGGTACGCACGGCCGCCCAAGCACTGAGCTTGCGATTCGCGCGCATTCAATTCACACCGGACTTGCTGCCGGCAGATGTCATTGGCACACAGGTGTTTCGCCCGCAGTCCGGCGACTTCGCGGTTAAGCAAGGCCCGGTATTCGCCAATCTCGTGCTGGCCGACGAGATCAACCGCGCTCCGGCCAAGGTGCAATCGGCACTGCTCGAAGCGATGCAGGAACTGCAAGTGACGATCGGCGAAGAGTCGTTTCCGCTCCCGAGACCGTTCATGGTGATGGCCACGCAGAATCCCATCGAGCAGGAAGGCACCTACCCTCTGCCGGAAGCCCAGCTCGACCGTTTTCTGTTTCAAGTGAACATGACCTACCCGTCCGAACAGGACGAGCGCCGCATCGTGACGGAAACGACC
>JANNLP010000484.1:0-7157 GCA_031396905.1 Gemmataceae bacterium | reverse complement strand
TGGCCAACGAACTCGCCAGTGTCGCAAAGGAAAGCCGGCCAATGTTAATCGCAGAGGCGGAGAAACTGCGAAAACTCGATTGCGCTTATTGCCATCAAGCCGATGCCGACATGATGAGAATGCAACCGATCCGCTACGATGACCATTGCGCGGCGTGCCATCCATTAAATGTGCAAGCAATGCCAGCCGCTCACTGGCCCGAAAGTGTGGCCGCCGCTCTCGCCAAACTGCCGCTGATCCATCCTGCACCTGGCGAAGGACCCGCAAAGATTCGAGCAACACTACTTGAGCGGTACTTGACCATGTCGAACCGTGCCAAGCTCGCGGCCCCGGTAGGTGCCGAACCGGCCATCCTTCGCTCAATCGACGATGTCAAAGAGATTCAGGAGGCCGAGCGCGTTGCGGCCGATCGCGCTCGGCAAACCGAAGCTCAGTTGTTCGATCGTGCCGGCATCGGGTGCGCACAATGCCATGTTGAAATCAAGCGAGTCGATGGCTTGCCTGAATATGCATATCCGCATCAACAGCGAGGCCGGTGGAAGGATGAACTGGCTAGTTGGCCAACGAGTCGCCTGCGCGAAAAGTGCTATTCGGATGCGGCCAATCGTTGGCACCCATTGGCGACTTTCAATCACGCGGTCCATCGAGTCTCGGCTTGTACGGATTGCCATGATGTGCGGAATAGCAGCAAGACGGAGGAAGTTTTGATCCCGACCATCGATAACTGTTTGCAATGTCACAACCGATCGTCCACGTCGGCCCATTCCAATTGCCTGACGTGCCATAATTACCACGATCGCAGCCAGGAACAGCCGGCCCGCCGTGTCACGCCCGATGCGCTGAAGGCGCTTTTGCAACGAGCCAAGCCATGAGCGAACCCACCAAACCGCCGGATGATCCCACATCTGAGAAGCCTGCGGGCAAAGGCGGCAAGACGGTTCACGACGTCTCATGGTCGGACATTTCACTGTCGGAACTACTCAAAGAGCAAGCCGAGCCGACAGCTGAATTACCTGCTGGTGCATCTCCCGCACCGTCGAGAACTTTGCCTCCAACACCCGCGAAAACCGGCGGCGAGAAGTCATTTGCCGAATTCACACTTGATGAGGTAATGGCGCACAAAGTCACGCAACCGATACCCGCCGTTAAGGATGATGCGTGGCTTGATGTGCCAGTCGCAGTGCCGCCAAAACCTGTGCTGCCGGTGGTCGAGAAGCCAGCGGCCACCCCGCCGGCGGTTGAAAAACCGACAGTTGCGGCGAAACCCGCCGAGCCGGTTGCCGAGAAAATCAAGGAAGTCGCGGTCAACCGCGAGGCAACACTGGTTGAACGCAGCAAAGACATCAAGATTGCTTTGGACAAATTGGTTGTTTTCCGCGACAGCATCGGACTTTTCGCCAATCTGAAATCGAAGCCATCGGTCGAGAAGTGGCCGGGCACACTCGTGTTGCGACGTTACCATCCCGGTGAAGTCGTTTGCCGTCAAGGGGAGGCCGGCGACACGGCGTTCTACATCATCACCGCACAAGATGAAGAGCGGCTTCGGGCCGCCAAGTTTCTCGAATCTGCTCGGACGATCGTCGATTTGGATATTACGGCCGAGGCACTGGGCGTGCATCTCGCCATTGCCCGTCCGGCCAATCGGCCAAAAGGAATGTTCGAACGGATTGCCGAGCGGTTCGCCAAGAAAAAGACGATCGGAGCCCAGCAACCAAAGTTCATACCTATTGATGCACCAGTCGGCGTGGATTACGAAACCCGGCGGGCGTCACTTTCCGCCGGCGAGTTGTTCGGCGAGATGAGTTGCTTATATCGCACGCCGCGCTCCGCTACAATTGTTGCCGAGCGCGATTGTTACGTCGTTGAAATGTTGCGAAACGTTTTGGACCAGTTGAAGAAAGACCCGAAGTTCAAAGAGGAGATGGACCGCAAATACAAGGATCGCGTGTTCGGCTTGCAAGTCCGTAATTTACCATTGTTTCGGGAATTGTCGGACGAGCTGATCGTGTGGTTGAAGGGCCACGCCAATCTTAAGAGCTACCGCTCAGGCCAGATCATTTGCGATGAACATGAACGGCCGGATGACATGTTCATTATTCGCAATGGCCTTGTCAAAGTCTGCCAGGGTGTCAGCAGCCTCTTCAGTGCCGAGGATATTCTCAATTGGCCGGGGCTGGTGGCACGAGTTACCAATGCCGAAGCGGAAGCGGCGTTGGGGCTCGTACGTGACAAACTCGATCCAGATTCACTCACCAGTGGAGCGACCCTTGCTGACAAGCAGAAACAGACCCTGCTCTATGCGTTGAACGACCTGATCAAAAGTGGCCCGCTGGGCGAAGTGGAAAAACAACCGCCGCCTGGCCCGCTCTATCAAGCAATGTTGGCAGCGCTTCCCAAGCTTGCCAAAGACCGCGGCGATCAGGAAGTGCGCAAACTCAATCGCACGTTTCTTGATGAACGACTTGGCGGTGTGGTCCGGCCGCGTCGATTGGCCGCTGGGCCGGAAGCGATTCTTAACTACGCCTCGCGCGGCGAGCTGATCGGTGAAATCGGCGTCGTTCATGATTGCCCGCGCACGGCAACATGCATTGCATACACTCATCCCCGGTTTGGTCAGGCCAAAGAGGATGTGAAGAGTACCGAAGAGGAGTTCGTCGAAGTGGTCCAACTTTCGGCAACTGCGTTTCGGGAGTTGTTGGCCATGCCGGAAGCCGCGCCGGTACGCAATCATGTTGAAGAACTGCTCGTGGCCCGACGCAAAGCCGACGAGCAACGGCGCAAATTGGTCACGGACACCGATGCTAAGACCGTCACGCGCCGGCTATCACCCGAGTTTGAGAAGCTGGGCTTGATTCAAGGCACGCAGCTCATGCTAATCGATCTTGATCGCTGCACCCGCTGCGATGAATGCGTGCGCGCCTGCGCGGACACGCACACGGATGGTCGCAGCCGGCTTTTCCTGGAAGGGCCACGTTTTGAACATTACCTGGTGCCGATCACGTGCCGTTCATGTCTTGATCCCGTGTGCCTGATCGGTTGTCCCGTGGGCTCGATCCATCGTGGCGACAACAAGGAGATCCGGATCGAGGATTGGTGCATCGGGTGCAGCTTGTGCGCCCGGCAATGTCCGTACGGATCCATACAGATGCACGATGTGGGTCTCATCGCCTCGGCGGCCCGCGGCTGGCGCTTCCATGCCGACACGGGCAACATGGATCCGACCAAAAGGCCACGATTGGCGGAATGGCACGCTGCGTCCGCACCATTCCGGAAAACTCGGGACTTCCGCGCGGCCGTTGGCAATGCCGCCGCCTATTGGTTTGCGTTGGAGTTCGATGTGCCGAAGGAACTGCTCGTCACCTACACATTTGAAATGGAACTGACGGCACCGGACGCGACGGCTCAGTTGTATGTCAACGGCCAAGAGGTGACGACGGCGGAACGGCTCAAGAAAGACAAGCGGCTTTTCCCCATTGCCAGTCCCAAGTCGCTGCTCTTGCCCAAGAACAACATCGCGCTGGTCCGCACAACCCCCAAGCCGGACGAGGAAGGCATCATCTTTGATCTGCGGCTGGACGCCAGCCCGAAACCGGTGCGCGCTACGGATCAACCGGTCGAATACACGGAAAAAGCCGTGACGAACCGGGCCGTCGTCTGCGACCTGTGTTCAACGCTGCCCGGCCAAGTTCCAAGTTGCGTCAATGCCTGTCCCCACGACGCCGCGATGCGTGTGGATGCCAGAGCAAATTTTCCGGCCCGGTAAACCGCTCTGATTTGCGATGACTTGCAACATTGAACACCTGCAAGTCGTCGCGATAGGTTCCATCCACACGATCATCTTGGATTACCTAATCGGGCGCAATTCGCCGATGGGAACGATCTAACGCTCAAAGCGGGTCGCGCCGTTTTTTTCGTCAAGTATGGTTGCAATCCGATTGCCGTCGCGGCACAATGCCCCGCACGCCATCCCAGCGCGGCTTCCACTGCGCTGAACAGGTTCGACGTACCTTCCTGAGAAGCCCCGCCGATTCGCCCCGGCGATCGCGAGACTTCCCCGTTCGATTATGACGCCGTACTCGGAGGCGCGTTGCTTTGGCAATGCGTCCCGTTGTCCCGCGTCCACTTGGAGATTTGCGCCATGTTGTTCGACCGTTTGTCCCGCTGGTTTCGCAAGGTCACGCAAAATCGTTTTGGCACAACCTGGCAGCTTCGCAAGAATCGGTTGCCGTTACGCCTGCTGGGGTTGGAAGATCGACTGGCCCCGGCCACATTCACGGAGGCCGGCACGCAGCTCAACCTGTCGCTGGCCGCGAACGAGAGCATCGGCATCATTTCCGGCGGAACGGACTACACCATATTCCTGACGGTCGGCTCTTGGAGCGGCACGGATTCGGCCAATGTCTCGGGCAACGCCACCACGATCTTAACGGTAAACGCGCCGGGTTTGGCGGCATTCACGGATATCAACATTTCCGACGCCGGCGTGAATACCTCCGTGCAGTTCAAGAACAGCGGTGCAAATTCTTATTCCGACAACTTCAATGTGACATTGGACGATTTGGCGGCGGGAGCAATTTCATTCTCAGGAGCGACGAATTTTACCGGCACTTCGTCCCTGACAGCGGCAACTGCGCGCAATATCAGCTTTCCCAGCGGTTCCAGCCTCAAATCAGTCGATGGCAACATCGACCTGTCGGCCAATCAGCAAGCGGCGCCGACTGCCGGTAATTTCGCCGGCATTTCCGTGAACGGCGCGACAATTTCGAGTTCGAACATCGGGGTGGTTTCGCTGACCGGCCGCGGTGGTACCGACAGCAGCGGCGGCCAACACGGCGTCTACATCTTCGGCAGTTCCACCGTTCAGGGTGGTGCAGGCCCTGGCAACAGCCTCGTGTTGTCGGGAACCGGCGGCAACGCCACGGCCGGTAACAACAACGTAGGCGTCGTCATCGGCGATGGAACTGTCAACAAGGTCCAGACAACCGGCGGCAATGTCAAGATTGATGGCTTCGGAGGTGGTAAGACGGCGGTCATCGGCGGTGGTGTGGGTGTTTACCTGGTGTTCAATTCGTCGATCAACGCCGCCGGCAACGGCTCGATCTCAGTTAGCGGCACCGGCGCGGACAACTTACTCGACGGCAATGGCAACTTTGGGTTCGGTGGGGACGGCACCTCAACCATTTCAACCAATAATGGCGACATTGTCATCACCGGCGTTGGCGGGAACACCAAGGCCGCGACACAGTACTCCGCGGGCTTATATAGCGGCACAGACTTCACTGCCGGCGGCATCGGAAACCTGACAGTCAATGCGACTGGCGGCACCAGCAAGAATATGTTCGGGGCTTGGTTCCGCTCCGGCGGGAAAATGAGTACCAGCAACGGCAAGATCATTGTAAACGCTTCGGTACCATCGGGCGGAACTGGAATCTACATGACCGATGCCGGCACAAGTATTATCAGCGGCAACAATCAACCCGTGGTCATCGCGACTGACAGCTTTGCCACCACGGCAACGCCCAGCACGATTTCGTCCGGCACTGGCTCGACCACCATTCGCCCATTCACGAACGGGACAAAAATTAACCTCGGCGGCGCCGACGTACTCAGCGGCAGTCCGCTGACACTTGGCCTGACCGATGCCGAACTAGATCGCGTCACAGCCGGAACATTGACCCTCGGCGATGGCAACTCCAGCGAAATGTCGGTGACTGCCACGATCACGCGGTCCGCCGCGACGAATGTTGTGTTGATGACCGGTGGCAATCTGAAGATCAGCGGCGGCCAGGTCAACACCGGCGGCGGCACGCTCAAGCTCGATCCGGGTGCTTCACCATTTGCGGTGAATCCGACGAACAGCGGCACGGACGCTACCGCAAGCACGGTCAGTTTCGGCAGCGATTTGGCCATCGCCATCAATGGCACGACCGTTGATACGCAGTACACGCAGTTGAAAGTCGGCGGAAACGTCGACCTATCCGGAGTGGACTTGATCCTCGGCGGCGCGTACGTACCGGTCAGTGGCGATGTGTTCACAATCGTATCAGTGTCCGGCGGTACGATCTCCAACACATTTACGGGGCTTTCCGACGGAGACACGATCACGTTCAATGGCTCGCCGGTCGTTATTAAATACACGACCACCGCCGTGACGTTGTCTTACCCACTCCCGGATGTTTCCGTCGCAGTTTCACCCGCTTCCGTCAATGAAGACAGCGGCTCGGGCCTCGTTTACACCTTCTCACGTACAGGGCCGACCACAAGCGCATTGACCGTCAACTTCACGGTAGGCGGCTTGGCAGTCTTCGGGACCGATTACACACAATCCGGAGCGGCAACCTTTGGAGTCGCATCGGGTAGCGTCGTCATCCCCATTGGCTTCAGCTCGGCCGACGTCACGTTAACGCCGACGCTCGACACCACGGTTGAAGTTGATGAAACAGCAATCCTGACCGTGGACCCGGCATCCGGTTACGCACCCGCTTCCCCCACGACCGCAACTGGCACTGTGAACAACGATGACACTTCAGTCCTATCCATCAGCAGTCCAACAGTCGCCGAAGGTACCGCTGGTTCAAAGACGCTGACCTTCACCGTCACCTCGAGTCAAGCGGTACAAGGCGGCTTCACCGTGGCCTTCACCGTGGCCAACGGCAGTGCCGACGGCGCTGACTACACAGTGACGACCGTTAGCCCATTGGCTTTCGTGGGCACCGCAGGCGAGTCCCAAACAATCTCCGTGGATGTCGCGACCGACGCCATCGTGGAGGAGCACGAGACACTCACAGCGACGCTCGGCGCCGTGGCTGGAACGACAGCGCAGCAAGCCGCCGCGATTACCACGGGTGCAACGGGAACTGGCACCATCAACAACGACGATGCGTCAGTGCTCTCCATCAGCAGTCCGATAGTGACGGAAGGTACCGGCGGCGTCACCACGTTGACGTTTACCGTCACATCGAGCAATGCCGTTGCGGGAGGATTCGACGTCGCTTTCACGGTCGCCAATGGATCGGCCGGCGGCGCTGATTTTTCGGTGACCACATCCAGCCCGTTAGTCTTCAGCGGAACGGCGGGAGAAACTCAGACAATCTCCGTCGATATCGTCACCGACTCACTTGTTGAAGATGACGAAACGTTCACGGTAACGTTGGGCG
>JANNLP010000480.1:0-21176 GCA_031396905.1 Gemmataceae bacterium | reverse complement strand
GTGTTCAGCGTGCCTTTTTTGTCGCCATTGGACGCGGAACCACTGCTGGCCTCCGCGCGAACCACGGGCAAGCTCGTAAGCGTGGAGGATCATGGCCTTGGCGGCCTTGGCAGTATTCTCTCTGAACTACTGGCGACCCGTCGTAATTCCATTGCTTTTCACCCAATGCGTCTTGGATCCGAACCACTCACCGTGGCCGGTACCAACGACCAGTTGCTCGCGCGACATGGCCTGACCGCCGCGCTGATTGCCGAAGCGGCAACAAATCTGCGACCCTATGATTGACGAACGACATTTGACCCTCGGCGCGGCGGCCGACCAGCGCCCCGTGGTACTCACGGGAGCTACCGGCTTTATTGGCCGCGCGGTCCTGGCGCAGTTGGTCGAACTGGCGATGCCAGTTCGCGCGCTGGCGCATCGAGCCGCGTCGGTCAGAACCGATGTGCCAGTGGAGTGGCATGTCGGCGATATCCGCGATCATGAGATGTGGAACCGCCTATTGTCCGGCGCCGGTTCCATTATTCACCTGGCGTCGGCCGGCGTGGCCGACTTGGGTGCCGTCACGGAGAACGTTGAAACCAACCTGCTGGCGTTTGCCGCAATGATGCGGGCCGCCCGCAAACACCACCTCCGCCGCGTAATCCTCGCGGGAAGTTGTTTCGAATACGGTCGCTCAGGTGAAACGATTGTGGATCGAGGTTTGCGCGAGACCGATCCGCTCGGCCCGACCAACGTCTATGCGGCGACTAAGGCGAGCGTCACGTTATTGGCCGGGCCCTTGAGCGATGATCTGAAATTGGAAACGGTCGTGTTGCGGCCATTTCATGTCTACGGCGTCGATGAACCCGCTTGCCGATTGATTCCCGCGGTCTTGTCCATGGCGCGGGCGGGAGGGGATGTATGCACCACCGCCGGCGAGCAAATCCGCGACCTGGTGCACCTGACCGATGTTGCTCGTGCCTTCGTGGCCGCCATCTTGGCTCCTTCCGTCCGCGATAGCGACGCTTACCTGAGCATCTTCAATATTGGTACCGGCGTCGCAACATCGCTCGCCGATGTGATTCGCCGACTCGCGAGCCTTTGCGAACTGAAGCCCGAGCGCATTCGACTCGGTGCCGTGCCCTATCGTCCGCGCGAAATGTGGCGGCTGGTCGCCGATCCCACGCGTGCTCGCTTATTGCTGGATTGGACCCCTCGGGTCACACTCGATGAAGGGTTGAGGGCGTTGATTGCCCCGTCGTCGCAATGAGTAAGCCGACCCTGGCAATTCTAGTCCCGGTTTTCAATATCGGGCGCTTCTTGCGGGCGACCCTGGAGTCGGTGCGGCAACAAACCCATGCCCCAGACGAAGTCATCATTCTCGATAACTGTTCCACGGACGACACGGTAGATATCGCTCGTGAATTTTCGAACCTGGCCGGCTTTCGCCTGGCGGCCAATAGTGAAAACATCGGCGGCGTCCGCAACTTTATCGCGATCGAGCGCCTCGCCACGTCCGATTACATATTGTGGTTGCCCGGCGACGATGTGCTCATGCCCGACTGCATCGAGCGATGGCACCGCACGGTGGCAGTTCACCCTGAGTTAGGATTCTATTTTGCTGGTCGGACGCTTATCGACGAAAACGGGCGCGACATCCCCAGCGGGCCTCCGCGGCCGCCACTTCCCGAAGGTGTTATTCCCGGCTCAAGTCTGATCGACTGGATGCTGGTCAACGGACAAGCCAATGTCGTTCCCGGCACCGTCGTGAACCGGTCGGCATATCAAGCGGTTGGCGGATTGGATGTTCGACTTCGCGCCGCCTTTGACTACGACTTGTTCATGCGCCTCGCGGGCCAAGGCAATGTGCATTACGAGCCAGCGGCCAATGTGGCAGTGCGCGAGCATTTCGGACAGTGGTCCCAACAGGTGTCTCGTCGTGACAATTTCGATGCGGATGTATTGTTCGACAAGATTGATGAGATGACATTTTTGACGCCCGCGCAGGTGAAGAGCTTCGTCGAGGGATTGTGCGAATATGCCCGGCAATATTATTCCCGGCCGCTTCGCGATCCGGCGCGGACTGTGTCCGAGATCGCTTTGGAACGCGAACGGACAACCTCGCGATTTCAGAAATGGCGCTCATCAGGTAAGCCGTACGCCAAATATGTGCGGCTTTGGCCCAGGCGAATCCTGCCGCGTCTCGCATGGTTTCTCGGCGGAATGCCGATGGGCATCCGGCTCATGCACCATGTGCTGGCAGGCTCGCACCGCTAATGCCGATCATCAGCCTGTGCATGCCGACTTATCGCCGCGCGTCGCAGCTTGGCGTGACGCTCCGGGCGCTGTTCGGTGCGGTGAGTCGACATCCACGAGCAGAGGCGTTTGAGATTTGCCTGAGCGACAACGCGTCGCCGGATGACACACCGGCGGTGATCGGCCACTGGATCGATAATTCCGATGGCGTGGCCATCCGAAGCACTCGGCAGACCACGAACCTCGGCTTCGCCGGCAACTTTGCCGCAGTGGCGCGGCTGGCGACTGCCGACGGGTTCGTCGTACTCGCAGACGATGACGAATTGGCCGATGGTGCTCTGGATCTGCTTTTGGCAGCGTCCGAGTTGATTGCACCCACCTCGCCCGTAGTGCTTTTCGATTCTCTGCCGGGGGGCGACGCGGTGTTTCGCCGGATGTCGCGCCCAACCGAGAGAACAACGATTAACGGGCCGCACGAATTATTGCAACGCCTCGGTATTTTTCATGCAACCTTTGTCTCGAATCTGCTGTTTCACCGCGCCACGGCGCTGGCGAAAATGACGCCCGCCATGCTGAAATCCCGGTATCCACACACGGCCCTGGCCCTGACGATGCTTCGCGAGTCACCGGCGACTTTTCTGCCGGGCAAACTGGTACATGTATCGTTGCCCGCGGACACCGGCGATCAGCCGCTGCTCACCAGCGTGGACATGGCCCGCGTGATGAGTGAATACGCTTTGAATGATCCGCGCTGTCACGGCGATGCCCGCGGCGTGTATTCATACTTGCTGAAAATGTTGCCGACGGCGATTTATCTCCAACGCCGCGGCATCTGCACGGGCTGTGCCACCAATCCACATGCTAATCTACGCTTGGGCAATGTGCAGCGCTGTTACCGCCATTCGTGCCTGGCCCAAATCGCCGCGACAATTCTCTGGCTGACCGCCCGCGTGATGCCGCAGTGGCTACTCGGCGGAGTGCTGCGTCGAGTCTCCCGGCATCCACGTTAAGTCTATGGTGCTCCACCGGATCACTGATAAGTCACTTGTGCTTGCGACCCGCTTCGGCTCGCAAGCCGCGCGCATCATCGCGGCGATGGTGCTGGCGCGATTCGTCGCTATAGGAGATTACGGGCTATTTGACTTGATCCTGTCCGTACCGGGACTGGTGATGGCGGCGGGCGATTTTGGCGTCTCGCGCTCCTTAACGACCATTCACGATTTGCCCGAAGACGAGTTGCGGAATACCGGGCTAGTTATCCATATTAGCTTGGCCTTGATTTACGGCGTCTTGGCGATTGGATCGGGGTGGTATTACGGCCACATCACCGCTGACCCGCGACTGGTATGGGTCGGCGTGATCATGGCGGCAAGCTTTGTCGCTCAAAACGTGCAAGCCTCGCAGATGGCGATGCTTGCCCGGGAACTTCGCTTCACGCAGTGGGCTGGCGTCGAATTCCTCATGATGTTGGCCACCATTGCCACCGGAATCGCAGTGGCATTCGCGGGTGGCGGCATTTTTGCCTTAGCCCTGCAACAACTACTGGCCCAGATTTGCGGGTTGATTGTCTGCTCGCGCGTTCGACCCCTGCGTTGGCCGCGCGCCTGGAATCGCGCCATTGCCCGCCGCTTCTTCTCCTTCGGCTGGAAGACGAGCCTGTTTCAGTGGACGAACGACGTCCAGCCAAACCTCGCCCGGCAAGCCATACAGCAGTTGGTCGGTGCGGCCGCCCTTCGGGGGGGTGGGATCGCGGCAGTCGTCGGCGCTGTCGCCGTGGGAATATACGGTCGGGCCACGCAAGTGTGTGCATTGGTTGGTCAAAACCTCATCACCACTTTTGACCTCATCTTGTCGCCCCTCTTCGCGCGCGCCAAAGACGATCCCGCGCGGTTGCTGGATCTGTTGATTCGCGGCAGCGTCGGCGTGACGTTATTTTGTTCGTTCGGCGCGGCCTGGCTCATTGCCGTCGCCCCCGAGCTGATTCGTGTCGTGCTTGGCCCGGCTTGGGCGGACGTACCGCCGGTGCTTCGGGCCTTGGCACCCGCTGTGGCCGTGCAAGGCCTTTGCTATCCGTGCTTCATCATGGCGATGGCGCTCGGCCAACCGCTGGTGGCCGTTCGATACGCGCTCTTGAGCATGATCGGGCTGGGCGCATCCATTTTCGCTTTGTGGTACGGCGGTGAGTTGTGGCACTTCGCCGCGACGCAGTCGTTGTTCAGTATCATTCCGACTTATTACACCGCTCGGTGGGGCATGCATCATGTCGGGTATTCGGTGCGTGGTCTGGCACGGCGCATGCTGCCTATCCTGGCGCAAGCCGTTCTCGCGGGTGGCGTGATGTGGCTGACCAGCGCCGGCTTGCGTGTACTGACGGATCGCTGGCTGCCAGCTGGAGTGAACCAGTTTGCGTGGATAGGCAATGAACAACTCGGCGCCTTGATTCGCCTGATGTTCGCAAGCCTGGCCGGCGTACTGACCGGGTGGGCGTTGCTGGCCGGCATCGATCGGCGCAACTATCGCGATCTCGTCGGTCTCTTGATTCGACCGTCACAAGCGCCTGACATCGCCGCCGCTGCATTGGCGGTGGAACCATGAACGACGTCATGGCTGATTGTGATTGATGAGGAATTGGTCCGTGAGGATGGCGGCTGTCGGCATGAAATTACCCGGAATCTCGACGATCGCGCGTGCCGCACGTTCAGGAAAGCTGTGGAATGTGGTTCCGCACTACTGGCACAAATGGGGTCGCGCCGCCGCCATCGACCGCACGCCGCCGGTTTTAGGCGTCCCGTACGGCACCCCGGGCGCACTCGAAGTTTGCATGATGACAGGGGAGATACAACACTACGACCTGTTGCTGACCGCCAAGTCGTTCATGAAATACTACCCAGGTCCGGTGTCGCTGGTCGTTCACTGCAACGAAACGGTCACCGACGACGCGATCGCCCGCATGAACCGCCATTTGCCGAATGCCAAAATCTGGCCCCGGCGAGCGCGCGACGCCGTTGTCGTTCCTTACCTGCAAAAAAAAGGCTATGAGCGCTGCATCCGACTTCGAGATTGTTATGTATTCTCCACTCGCCTGATCGACGCTTTCGTGCTGAGTGATGCCGATCGAATTATGTTTCTCGACTCCGATATTTTTTCCTACCGGCCGTTGATCAGATTGCACGAGCTTGCTTCGCGATCAGAGCCGATCAATGTGTTCGGGAAAGACCCCGCCGCCGAAACCTACGGTATGTCGCGCGATCAGATGCACGAACTTTTCGGCATCACCGACATTAACCTGCACTTGAACGGCGGCTTTTGCCTGGTCCATCGCTCGGTGGTCGATCACCAGTTGCTCAACGACTGGCTCGGCGTGCCCGACTTCCCATGGAACAATTACTTTCTCGAACAGACGTTTCTGGTGTTGCTGATGGCCAAAGACTGGGGCCGCAATCCGAATGTCGTGGTCTTACCGCCAGACGAGTACAACATGGGCCGCACAATTGAAAACGCGGAAGATACGTGTGATCTGGTCCATTACTGCGGGCATTACTTGAGCAAGACTCGAATCGCCATGCAGTCCATTGGTCAACCACGGCTCATCCGGGATCTGTCGAAATAAACCGCGAGACTCAATTACCACGGCAAGTGCCAATGTCGCAGCGGTTGTTGATCCTCGATGCCGACACCACGTGGGTCCACAGCCTGTTCGAGGCTTTGCCGATCGATTGGTCGGCAGATTGGTGCGGTTCGCGCACCGTGGGCCTGTCACCCTGGGCATGGCGGCGCGCCAGCGCCGAGGGCCGAATCCCCGTGCCGGGTTGGACACGGCTGTTCCGGATTTCAACGTCGCTGTACGGGCGGAGTGTCGCCGGGCACATCAAGAACGCGCGGGCCATCGTTCATACCATTCCGTGGACCGCAGGCCTACTCGATCGCTTCCGCGATGTGCCGCACGTGTATCGCCCGCATGATTTCTTTGGCATGTATTCGTGGAATCAAAATCGCGTCGCGGAACTGGAAGATCAGTTACTCGCCAAATGTCGCCTCGTCCTTCCGATCACTGAAACTCAGGCCATCGACTTCCGTCAAAAAACTACCAGGCCGACCCGCGTGCTTCCCAACGCCGTTTCCCAGCAGTTTGTGCAACGGTTGCGTGGCCCAATGCCGGCTCGGCCGACCGATCTACCTGCCGGCAAACCTGTGGTCGGCTGTATTGGGCAGATCAATCGGGGCTACGATATCGATCTCTGCCAAGCATTGGCCGATGGCATGCCCGAGGCCGCCTTTGTTTATGTCGGCCCTGTGATGGACGACGACCCCACAGTAAAACAGCGTATCGCCGCGCTGTTTGCCTGTCCGAATGTCACGTGGCTCGGACCCAAGCCGCACGAGCAGCTGCCCGATTATCTGCGCCATTTCGATGTCTGTTTCAATCCGTTGCAAGCGATCGCCTGCAATGATCGCCGCTCGCCGCTGCGGCTGTACGATTATCTGGCGACCGGTAAGCCGATCCTAAGTACCAACGTGGCGGCCGCTCGAGAACACGCTCCGCACGTGGAACCGTGCGCATCCGCCGCGGATGCGATCACGTCGCTACGGACCTTGATCAACCCCGGATACCACGTTGATGACATCAATCGACGAAAGTACGTTGACGCCAATACTTGGAATGAGCGCGCGAAGCAATTGGTCCGACTCGTCGGTGAATTCTGTCCCTAATCCCCCGCGACTGCGCGCGTACGCCCGAAAGTGCCGATGACGCCGACATTGACCATCGCCATCCCGACCTGGAATCGCAACGCGCTTGTGCATAAACATGTGGCCGCCCTTTTGCCACAGTTGACACCCGATGTCCGCTTGGAGATTCTCGATAACGCCTCGCCGATACCGGTATCCGAAACACTGGCTGAGTTATTGCAGCAGTTTCCGCAAGCAGCCGCGACGGTGATTCGGCATCATGTCAACATTGGCTCTTCGGCCAACGTGATGCGCTGCGTGGAGCGCTGTCAAACACCGTGGCTGTGGATCCTCGGCGACGATGATCGACCACTTCCCGACGCCATTCAGACGGCGTTGATGGCCACCCGCCAACATGCAAACTGTCTCGCTATTAACTTTTCGTCCATGCATGGGTACAGCGGTTCCGATCTGGTGTCGGATGGCTTGGAGGAATTCGTACGCAAGACGCCAAATTTCGCAAATCTGACGTTGATTTCCAACAACTTGTATCGCGCGGACCGCCTTGGGCAACACGTGCGAACAGGTTACTTTTTCGCATATTCGCTCTATCCTCATTTGGCCTGTCTACTGTCAGAGCTTAATGCCAACGGCGGCCAATGCTGTTTTACCTCGGCGCAGCTTGTGGAATGGGGGCCGGATAGCCAATGGTCGCGCGTCATGGCCGGGGCCGGCATGGGTGTGCTGCTCGATTTGCCTCTCCCGCATCGCGTTCGGCGACTCCTCATCCCGCCGTTGGCCGGCATGGCGGGCCGATTCAGCTCCCTGGCCATACGGTTGCTGGACCAGATCGGCGTCACCATCGATGCACCGACCGCTCGCTACATTTATGAGCAAGCGTATCAACGCTTGTACCGCCACGAGCGGCGTTGGTCAAATGTTCTGATCCGATGGATTGGCAAATTGATGATGTTGATGCCGGAGTTGTCCCGATCGCTTTACCGGACCTATCGGCAAATGCGCGGCAGTCCACGGGCGGCGCCTGATGCCAACGACATGGCCCGGATGTAAGCCCATTGAACATCACGGCCTATGTGCATTTGCGAAGAACGGTGGGCCGAGTCACAGGCGTGGGCAAGTTCATCGCCAACGCCCCGACAGCATTAGCCGAGCTGGGTCACCAAATCAAGCTTCTTGCCGCCCGCGACGAAGTTGTCGACGATTCACCATTACAAAGCTTGCCGCTCTCGGTGTTGCCATTTCGCCGACGCACCATCGAGTGGGGGGGGGCACTGCTCGGCCGACCGCGAATTGATGTCGACGCCGATTGGCTGTGGTGCCCGGCTGAGTCTTTCGTCGCGGCTCGGGGCGCACGGCTCGCCATCACCGCTCACACCAGCGATTGGGCCGAGCCGGATTTGCCCTGGTCCAATGAATGGCGTTATCGCAAGCTCCGTGCCCGCTGGCGAATCTTTTACGGAGCCATACGCCGGAGTGGCGCTCGGATTCTTGCCGTGTCGGAGTTTCTGAAACGGCGATTGATCGAGCGGGTCGGAATTCCCGGAGACCAAATCCAAGTAGTCGGTCATGGCGTGGAGAGTGCGTACTTTACCGCCAACGCCAGTGACTCGACGCACGTCGTTCCGCATTTGGAATCGTATGTCTTGGTGACCGGTGGCCTCACGACATATAAGGGCGGCGATCGGGCACTGGCTGTCGCAGATCGAATGCCCGGCGTGTGGTTCGTTGTCGTCGGGGACAATGTGCAAGCCGGCTCCGGGCATCCCAATATTTACCGTTGCGGTTATCGTGACATTAACGACGGATTGCCCTCCCTGTACGCTCGCGCTTCGGCCGTCTTGATATTGTCGCGGTATGAAACCTTCGGCGTTCCCGCAGCCGAGGCTATGGCGGCGGGCGTGCCAGTTATCGTCTCCGACGCCGGCGCCTTGCCCGAAGTCGTCGGCGACGCTGGTTACGTCGTCAATGGCGACGACACCGCATCCATTGTGGGACTTCTGACTGACTTGCTGCGTGACAACACCGCACGATCGCAAATGATTGAACGTGGTCGCCGCCGCGCGGAAGAGTTTCGCTGGCAGCACACCGGCCAACGGATCGCCGACGCACTTGGGAGTGCCAGTTGAAACAAAGCATCGCCAATGTCGCCATCGTCGTCCGTGATTACGATGACGCCATCGCGTATTACACAGCGGTGCTCGGCTTCGATTTGATCGAAGACACCGACCTCGGCGGCGGCAAGCGCTGGGTGCTGGTCGCGCCACCCGGATCGCAAGGCACGCGACTTCTTTTGGCCAGAGCAACCACTCCGGAACAGTTGTCGCGCGTGGGCAATCAGACCGGCGGCCGGGTCTTCCTATTCCTCCATACCGACGACTTTCAAGGCGACTACTTCGCTATGAAAGCAAATGGTGTGAAGTTCATCGAAGAACCGCGTGAAACGACATACGGCCGAGTTGTGGTGTTTGAAGACTTGTACGGTAACAAATGGGACCTAGTGCAGCGGCCCCGATAAATGCGTCCGGCCACATTGCACTTCGATCATGACCGAAACATCCAACAACTCCTTTCTCGTCGCGCAGCTCGGTGCCCGCATGCACTATGCGGTGCCGCGGATATTGCATCGAGCGGGGCGCTTGAGTCGCCTCTTGACGGACATTGCCGCCAATCGCGGCTGGTTGAGAACATTGCGGTTGTGGCCAAGCCCGCTGCGCCCGGCCGCGGTCACGCGCTTGCTGAACCGAACGCCCAAGGATATCCCTCGGCGGATGATCCGGGCGTACACGTCGCTGGGCATCTCCTACGCACGCGAGTTTGCCAAAACCCGCTCGGAACGCGAACGGATCGAATTGTATTTGCGCGTGGGTGAGCGCTTCGGACAGTGGGCCGTGCGCCAGAATTGGGGTCAGGCCGCCGGTGTCTTCGTGTACAATACAGCCGGCCTGGAAGTGATGCGCGAAGCGCGACGTCGCGGTTTACGAACCATCAGCGAACAGACCATTGCGCCATATGCCGTCGAACGTATGATCCTTGCTCAGGAACGGGCGCGGTATCCGAGTTGGGAAGGCGACGCCACTGACTGCCCGGCCTTTGGAGCGTACGCGAATCGAGAACGGCAGGAATGGCAAATCGCCGACACAATCCTTTGCGGCTCAGGCTTCGTGCGTGACGCAATTCAACAAGTCGGCGGACCCGTGGACCGATGCCGTGTTGTACCGTACGGTGTGGACTCCCGATTCGACATTCCGCCCGCGACCGCCCACGGTGGCCCTTTGCGGGTGCTGACGGTTGGCACGGCGGGTCTTCGCAAAGGGACGCCGTATGCCATCGAAGTCGCTCAACGATTGCGCGGCCGAGCCGTGTTTCGTTGGGTTGGAGCGGTAAAAATGCCGGATGCGGCGAAGGCCGAACTTGGCTCGGATGTGGAGTTCACCGGCCCGGTTCCGCGCACAAGGGTCATCGATCATTATGCCTGGGCCGATGTATTCCTGCTGCCTTCACTTTGTGAAGGCTCGGCGACGGCCACCTACGAGGCTCTGACGGCGGGCCGACCGTTGATATGCACGCCGAATTGCGGCAGCGTGATTCGCGATGGCGTTGAAGGCTTCGTCGTGCCTGTGCGCGATGTCAATACGATGATGGTTCGACTGGACCAACTGGCCACCGACGTCGCCTTGCGGGAGCGAATGGCGAGCGCCGCTCGCCTTCGAGCCGTCGAAATGAATTACGAAGCGTACGCGCGCAACTTGCTTGCCGCGATCGACGCATAGCGAGTCCGAATCAAATGAACAATCCGCTGTTTTGGATCCTGGTGTCTACCTTGCTCGCACTCGTGGGATGGGGTGCCATCGACTCGCGCCGGCTGTACCGGTTCATTGTCCTGTTTTCGGCCGCCTTTTTTGGTTTCGTCATTCCGCAACTCAACGGTTTGTCGAACTCGACCGGGAGCATATTCGGCACGATGCCGGAAGGTGCCTTGGATCAGCTCACGTTGATAAGTCTATTGTGCGTCATCGCGGCGTGGTTGGGCGACAATCGCGGCACCTTCCATCCCGGCACGGCCACAATGCACACGTACGAGCAATATGATCCGAACCGTTTGATTCGCGTTGCCGTCGGCCTAACTGTATCGGGAGTCTTGATTTCAAATATCGCGCTGAGCGTGCTCGACGCTGAGTATATCGAAAAACTTGGCTCGCAGTGGACCGGGCCAATCACGATCTTCGCGTTTTTTCAGTCGATGCAAAAATACGGCTTGGCGCTCGCCGTCTTGATCTACTGCCGCACGCAGTCTCCGGTCGCGATGATGTGTGCCGCGTTCAACGTCATTACGAGTTTGCTGGCCTTTGCCATCGTGGCCCGCCGCGGAGCCCTCGCCGACACATTTTTCATGGTGGTTCTCGGCATGTATTTTGGCCGCCGCATTGTGTTGCCTGCCTGGCTGCTCGGCGTCTTATTCGTGGTCGGGACATTGTGGAGCCACGCCATCGCCGAATTCCGCGGGCGCACCGGCATGACGTTTGTGGAACGGATGGAGAACATGGACATCTTTGGAGCGTTCGGCTACACGTGGAACAACGGCGGCTACGAAATCGCCAACGCGGCGATTCTCTGTTACTGCGTGGACGAAACGGGCGAACTGGACTTTGGCAAAGTTCATTGGAATCAACTTGTTCACGGGTACTTCCCCGGCCAGATTTTCGGTCATGATCTCAAAAGAGCCATTAAGTTCGAGGAAAGGGACCTGGGCTTTGAAGTTCTTGGCTACAAGCCCGCTGTCGGTACGACCCAAACGGGCATGGCCGACGCTTACCGTTCGTACTGGTACCTGGGGTGCCTCAAGTTTTACGTCATCGGTTACGTGATGGGTCGTTGGTGGAATCGCGCTAATCGTGGCGATTTCCGCTCGCAACTCACCTATATGTCGATCATGAGCGCCGCGCTCCATACCATTACGCACGGTACCTATTGGCTCATGAATGCGTATATCCACATGGTGATCTTTGCCTACCCATGTTTGTACTGGGCGCGGCATCACTGGATTGGCGTGGACCGGCCGCGATCGAATCAACCACAGCTCGCACGACTAACTTAGACCGTCGGCGTAATGCCGGCCGATGCCAGGGCTGCCAGTAACCCCGCGACCGGGTCGGCCTCGCGCCGCCAGCGCGCCAGCACACCGGGACTGGCAGCACGATAGTGCATCAGCGTTTCTAAATAGGTAACTTCAAGCAATGCAACGACCAATGCTGAGCAGTCGCCAGGTGCAAACAACCGACCGTTGACTCGATCATGCACCAACTCCGCCCCGGCACCGACAACGTCGGTCGCTACAACGGCCAAGCCTGCGGCGACGGCTTCGTTCACGACAACACCCCACGGCTCATCGTCGCTCGGCAATACCAATACGCGGCCGCCACGCTGCAATCGCGTCACTTCGCGTTGATCGTCGACGAAGCTAGCCCAATGGACGCGAGAACGCAGCAACTCCGGTAGCCGCGCCTCCAAGTCGGGTCGCAACGGACCGTCACCGACGAGCAACAAATCCCATTCCGGGCGCAGTTCGGCAATGGCGACGAACGCTTCGATGAGCAGATCGACACGTTTGACTTGTGCCAGTCGGCCGCAATACACGACGTAGTCGCGGTCGGCGGGCAAATGCCGACGACGATACGCATCGGCCACTTCCTGCGAAGTCACTGAGGCGATCATCGCGTAATCCGGTTCGTATGGCGTGTAGAAGATGCGCTCGTCTGGTACGCCGTAGCGTCGAAAATACGCCCGGCCAAGTGAGCCACAGGCGAGCGCGCCATTGACGCGGCGAAGTAGATACGAAAGCAATCGTCGCTTCAGCCAGCCTTTCAGGCCGTTGGCGCGGTCGCCTTTAATGTTGCTGTCGCCGAAAAGAAAACAAGGGATGCCGTGACTTCGGCACCAGCGCAGAATCCGGACGCGGCCGGCGTCGTTGTATCCGAGCAATACCACGGCCTGGACGTGATTTTCAAGCATCCAGCGGATAATGCGGCCGCCCTTGCGAAATTCGTGGCCGGCGTGACTTAACTTGGATTGATCGTCGGCGCGTTCGCCCACACCGAACCGCACCGGCCGGATTTCCGCCTCCGCATCCACACTCCATGGCGCATTCGACACGTCATGAGTGAACAAGCTGTGCCAGGCAATTCCCGGCACTTCCCGCACAAGTCGGCGATGGTAGTGTAGTCGGTACGGCGTCAGCGCGTTGCTGACAATGGCGACATTCGGTGCCCGCATCGGCCTCCTCGACGAAACGACTTCGCGCACCTTATTGGTTTACCACTTCGCGGCCACATGCGAATTATCCACGTCATTGCGACTCTCGACCCGGCTCAGGGCGGCCCGCCCGTCATTGCCGAGAACTTGGCCAAAGCCCAGTGCGCGCTGGGTCACGACGTTTGTCTGGCTGCTGAAGTCCTTGCAAGTGGACCGATTCGACGCATCCAATTGCCGCGTCACGGCAGTATTGGTCTGTTTCGCCAACCGACACAGGAACTGTTGGACGTTTTTCGCGAAGCCGACGTATTGCACATTCACGGCGTCTGGGAACCCGTCCTCCCCGCGGTCGCGCGGGCGGCGCGCCAACTCGGCCGACCCTATGTGTTCACTCCGCACGGCATGCTCGACCCCTGGAGCCTCGCGCAAAAAAAATGGAAGAAAAAACTTGCATTGGCGATGGGCTATCGCCGCATGCTCAATGGCGCGGGCGCATTGCATTTGGGCAACGAAGATGAACGCAAACTGCTCGAGCCATTGCGGCTGCGCCCGCCATACGAACTGATTTCCAACGGTATCTTTCTCGATGAACTTGACCCTCCGCCGGACCCGCGCATCTTTCGCTCGCGCCAACCCGGTCCCGGCGACAAGCCGTATGTCCTATTTCTCAGCCGGCTGCATTACAAGAAAGGACTCGATCTACTGGCCGATGCGTTCGCCGGCGTTGCGGACAAACATCCGGGAGTCGATCTCGTCGTCGCGGGGCCGGATGGCGGCGAAGAACAGTCGTTCCGCCAGCGGATCGACCGGCTAGGACTGACCAGTCGAACCTGGGTGACCGGAGCGCTCTATGGTGCTGAGAAATGGTCCGTACTTGCCGGAGCCTTGGTGTTCTGTTTGCCGAGCCGTCAGGAAGGCTTCAGCATTGCCATCCTTGAAGCATTGGCATGCCGAGTACCGGTGGTCATCTCCGACCAGTGCCACTTTCCTGAAGTCGCGGAAGCCGGTGCCGGCCTGGTTGTACCGCTCAACGCCGACGCAGTCGCCAAAGCCCTCGACCTTGTACTTGCAAATGCTGCCGAACGAACGCGCATGGGCAAAGCTGGCCGCGAACTCGTCGAGTCCCGTTACACGTGGCCAAAGGTCGCCGAGCAACTGGTCACACTTTATCACCGCGTGGTGGCTGCGCGTCACGGGCATAATTGTTAATGCGGATCGTTCATGTCGTTGACACGCTCAACCCGGCACATGGCGGGCCGCCGGCTGTTGCGGAGAATCTGGCCAAGGCCCAAACAGCGCTCGGCCACGATGTGCGACTCGCCATCGAAATTGGGGACACGTCACGATTTGTGCCGACGGTGTTACTGCCGCGACATAGCGCTTTGCATATCTTCCGAACACCCCATGCCGAAGTGACCGCATTAGTCGAGCAGGCCGACGTCGTCCATCTGCATGGCGTCTGGGAACCGCTGTTGGCAGCAACCGCCTGTGCGGCGCGCACGGTCGGCCGACCCTATGTCATCACGCCGCACGGTATGCTCGACCCCTGGAGCCTCTCGCAAAACAAATGGAAGAAGAAGCTCGCGCTGGCCCTCGGCTACCGCAAAATGCTCAATGGGGCGAGTGCGTTACATTTACTGAACGACGATGAACTTAAGCTGCTCGCCCCGCTGGGGCTGCGTCCGCAGGGCGTGGTGATTCCCAACGGTATCTTCCTCCACGAGTTAGAGCCGCCTCCGGACCCACAGATCTTTCGTTCGCGCCAACCCGGCCCCGGCGACCGGCCGTATATGCTGTTTCTCAGCCGGCTCCATTACAAAAAGGGACTCGATTTGCTGGCCGATGCATTTGCCATCATTGCGGCCAAGCACGCGCAAATCGATCTTGTCGTTGCCGGGCCAGACGGCGGTGAAGAGCAACCGTTTCGCGAACGCATTGAACGACTCGGCCTGACCGGGCGAACTTGGATCACCGGCCCGCTGTACGGCGCGGAGAAATGGTCGGCTGTCGCCGGTGCGACTGTGTTCTGTTTGCCGAGCCGACAGGAAGGATTCAGCGTCGCCATACTTGAAGCGCTGGCGTGTCGCGTCCCAGTGGTGGTCTCCGAAAACTGCCACTTCCCGGAAGTGGCCGAAGTCGGCGCTGGCCGTGTTGTCGCACTGAATGTTACGGCAGTTGCTGGAGCGCTCGACGAACTGCTCCGCGATTACGAGTGGCGCAACCGTGCGGGGCAGGCTGGACAAGACCTAGTTCGCACCCGATTCACTTGGGAAAAGATCGCTTCCCAAAGCCTGCAACTTTATTCGAGAGTCTGCCGCGATGGCGGTAAGAACTAATACAGACGGGACAATGCCACAACTTGCTCCGGCGACGAGCGGCTGCTATCGTGACTCATACGCAATTGACCGGAGAAGCTGGAATGAGTCAGTCGTTTTCCCGTGACGTGGCCGTGATCGGCGCGGGCACGTGTGTTTGCCGCTGGCCATTACCTTTGCCGATTGCGGCCTTCGTACAGTCATTTACGACATCAAGGTCGAGGCGGTCGCCCAAGTTCGCCGTGGCGAAGTGCCTTTTGCCGAAGAAGGCGCCGCGGAAATGCTCCGGCATGTGCTCGACCGGGAAACACTGGAAGCGCGTCACACGCCCGAGTTGTTGGCCGAGTGCGAATTCCTCGTATTGATCGTCGGCACGCCGGTCGATGAGCATCTCAATCCGACTTTCACCGCCATCCATCGGGCGCTCGACTTGTGTCTGGACTATCTGCGCGATGGTCACATTTTTTAATTCTGCGCAGCACCATCTTCCCCGGTATCAGCGCGCACGTTCAACTATACTTGGCCGACAAGGGCTTGAAGATCCCCGTTGCGTTTTGTCCGGAGCGCGTCGCACAAGGTTTCAGTTTGCGCGAGTTTCGCCAGCTGCCGCAGATCATCAGCGCCTTTGACAAAGAGACGCTGCGAAACGTCGGCGAATTGTTTGGGCGGTTCGCGGGCGAGCTGGTGGAAATGGAACCGATGGAGGCCGAGCTTTGCAAGCTGATGACCAATGCCTGGCGCTACATCCAGTTTGCGACCGTGAACCAGTTTTACATGATTGCCACCGAGCACGGGCTGGACTTCGACCGCATCTTACATGGCTGTCGGCACAATTATCCGCGCATGGCTGGCATGCCCGGCCCGGGCTTCGCGGCTGGACCGTGCTTGGTGAAAGACACCATGCAGCTCGCAGCCTTCAGCCAAAACACCTTTGTGCTTGGGCACGCCTCCATGCTCATCAACGAAGGTCTGCCGGGCCATCTGATCAAACTGGCCAAACGCGAAACCAGCCTGCACGGCAAAACCACGGGTATCCTCGGCATGTCGTTCAAAGGTGAAAGCGACGATCCCCGCGATTCACTCAGCTACAAGCTTCGAAAGTTGTTGACGGTGCAAAGCCGGCGTGTCTTGTGCCACGATCCTTTCGTCGCCGATCCGACGTTGGTGCCACTGAAACAAGTATTGGCCGAGGCGGACGTTTTGTTCATCGCCACGCCGCACAAAGCCTACCGTGGCCTGGAAATCGCCGAGGGCCGGTTAGTGATCGACGTGTGGGACATCATCCGCCCCGCAGCCGACCCGGCCGCACAGACAACGACCGTCCGCCGAAAGGTTCTCGCATGAAAGTCCTGGTCACCGGCTCGGCCCGGTTCATCGCCGGTTACCTGGTGCAGGAACTGCTTGACAACGGCCATGAGGTTGTCGGCATCGACAACTTTTCCAAATATGGCGAAGTCGAAAAGAGCTACCTGGACCACCCGCGCTATCGGTTCGTCCGCGGCGATGTCCGTGACGCCGGCTTGCTGACAGATTTAGCGGGCGGCTGCGAACACTTCATCGCTTGCGCCGCAATGATCGGCGGCATTTCTTACTTCCACGAATACGCCTACGACCTGTTGGCCACAAACGAACGAATCATTGCCGCCAGCTTTGACGCGGCCATCGCCGCCTTTCAGAAGTCGGTATTGAAGAACATCACCGTGCTCAGCAGCAGCATGGTGTACGAAATTAAGCGCGCCGAAAACGGTGCGGATGTCGTATGCGCCAGCCGCTACATGCGAGGCGGCAAGCAGATCGGCGGGCCTTGGTTCAAAGGTCTGTTAAGCCGCACGGCCGGCGTTTCACTGTACTGGCTGGCTGGCCTACCCACACACGACCCGACCAACAGTTTCAAAGCTTACAGTTCCAAGTTTCTCAGTCGCGCCGTGATTGAAAGCACCGCGGGCTTCGCGCTGAGTTTGGAGTTGACCGTCAAAGCTCACTTCAGCGGCGGCCGCGTCGAAGAGGTGCCGGCCATTTGGTACGACCGCACCGCCGGCAGCAGCCGCTTCCGACTTTGGCACTGGTTGCCTCATTACCTTCGCTGGTACTTCCTCGCCATCCGCTGCGCCTGGATCAACGTGCCGCGGCGGATCTCGGGAATAGCAGGCTAGCAAATGCGAGAATCAATTCTCGGTCCCGACACTCCACCGTCTGATCGCGGCAAACGCGCTTGGACGGCCATGATCATCCTGATTGTCGCGGCCGGCCTCCGCGTCGCGCATTTTCCGGCGACGAATGAAGTGCGCGACGATGACGACCTTCGATACGCCATCAGCGGGTTGCAATTGTTTGAGGGATTGCCGCCTGGCATGAAGGCGACTCCCAATGGCCCGCAAACGTGGCTGACCGCAGGCTTTGTCGCGGTGCGAGCCGCTATCAGCTTTGTCCGCCCGCCCGAAGATTGGGGCAGCATCCCCGCGCCGGTGCGATTTTATTTCGCGGTCGATAAGGCCTTGTTCGACACTTATGCCGATTTGTCCGGCCTGCGGTTCTTTCTGCTGCCGTGGCAGATAATCGTCACGCTCGCGGCCGTCTATTTTGCCTTCAGATTCGGCTGGCGAATTGCAGGTGCCGCTGGTGGCTGGCTCCAGGGTGGCTTGGTCGCCTGCTTGCCGCTTTACGTCGACTACGCGGCGATGATCCGCGCTTACTCGGACGCCTGGTCGTTTTCCTGGATCGCCATCGGACTGTTCGCATGGCCAACATCGCATCGCGCCGCCATTGGGCGGACGGTTGCCCATGGCTTGGCCGTTGCCAGCCGCATCGATATGTTGTTGCTCGCTCCAGTATTCGTGTTACTCCATTTTCTCTGCTGCGATCCCACGACGGGCCGATGAAAGCGTGTGTTTGGTTTCGCGGCCGGCAGTGCCGCGGTAGCATACATCGCGGCACCGTGGATGGTGACGCACCTGATCGGCCCGTTGCGCGTCATTGCCACCGTGCGTGTTACCGGTCAAATGGTCGTAGATAATCCGCGCCAGGCAACCTTCATTGACCTCGCTTGGAACCAGGGGCTCGGCCTCATCCTCCTCGGGGCCGCCGCCGCATCGCTGGTCTTTGTGATTCGTGGAAGCTGGCCCAAACGGCTGCTCGCGCTTTACACTCTGGCACTGCTCGCGTCGGCATTCGTCGGCCCCTACCAGCCAACTCGTTATCACGGGGCCGTCCTGATCTCGGCGATGCTCGTCGCGACGTTCGCAACTTCCGGATGGGACCGCAGCAGCGCAATAGTCGCCGGTGTCGCGTTGGCACTTGCACTGCCATTGGCACAGTCAATTCGGCTGATCAACACAGGACGTAACTCGCACGTCGATGCGGACGTTGCCGGATGGATCGAACAGAACATGCCGGCCGGCTCGCATGTCTATCTGGTCTCTGCATACGAATTTCAAACCATCCTGCCGACGCCGCAGTCGGCCGACGAACTCTGGAAAGATGTCACGGATGAAGCTGCATGGCGGCGCAAGTTCCAGCGTGGCTTGAATCGGTTCCAGCTCCAGGCCGGCCGGTATCCGCGAGCCTTTTCGGAAGACAATTTTGCACTCGATCGCGCCCACCGTCGGCGTTGGTTCATCCTTGGATCCGCGGTCGATGTCACGCGACCCCGTTATGCGGTTCACGTTTATCAGGAATCGCCGACCTTCGGTGCGCAAGATGTTTTCCTGGAGTGCCGGACCACCGGTGGTATCGTGGTAGTTCGAGGTGCACCGCCCGCAAAGGAAGCCGGAATCGTTCGTCAACAATGGCTGGCCGCCGACGGCAATGGAGTTTTCATTATCGAAGTTCTCAAAACGCCACCTGTGGCGCAGTAGCAGTTTTGGTCGTGAAGACTGTAGTGGTTGCGTCGAGAATTTCCGACACGCCTTTGCTCCGAATACAACGTTAGCGCAGAAGTTAGCCGTGCGTTTGCGATACAATCTGGGATTCGAGGTTCATTTGTGACTGTCCTGTCGACGATGCGGCCATCTGACATTCCTCTCGACCGGCACCCGCTGGCTGATCCGCTGTGCGCGGAGATGCAGGCAAATCGCACGTTGCCCGGCGCTTGGCCCGCGGTCGGCAGCGTACCGATCTCAATTCTCGTGCCAGTCAAGAACGAAGAAGCCAACTTGCCCGAGTGCCTGCAACGGCTGCGCTGGGCCGGCCAAGTTGTCGTGGTTGATTCGCATTCCATCGACCGCACTGTGCCGATCGCGCAGGCTTATGGCGCGGAGGTGCATCAGTTTCGCTTTCCCGTATCCGGCTGGCCTAAGAAAAAGAACTGGGCGCTGGACCACGTGCCATGGAAGCACGAGTGGATTCTGGTCGTGGATGCCGACGAACGCATGACGCCGGAGTTGGCCGCCGAAATCGAAACGCTGGTGCAACATCCCACCGCCGACGCGTACTTTCTGAAGCGGCGTTTCCACTTCATGAACCGCTGGATTCGCCACTGTGGTTATTACCCGGTGTGGAATCTCCGCCTGTTTCGCCATGCACAAGGCCGCTTCGAGCGCATCGGCAATCTCGGCGATACCGACTCCGGCGACAACGAGATTCACGAGCACGTCATCGTCCCGTCGCGCAAAGTCGGCTTTCTCAAGCACGACTTGATTCACTACGCCTACCCCGACCTGGCTACGTGGGTCGAGAAGCACAACCGCTATTCGAACTGGGAAGCCCACGCCATGTTGGCCGGTTACGAAGGCGGCGTGAAGCCGGCACTGCTCGGCGATCCCGTGGCCCGCCGCCGCTGGTTGAAAGTGCGGACCCGCTGGCTGCCGTTCCGCCCGCTCTTTCGCTTCCTGTACTCGTACATCTTGCAGGGCGGCTTCCTCGACGGCGCGGCCGGCTATTACCTGTGCTGGATGCTTGCCTGGTATGAGTTCCTTTCGGTCGCCAAATACAAGGAACTGAAAGATCGGCTGGGCCGTGGGGATACAACCCCATGACCAATGCATCCACCATCGATCCCAAAGCGCGGCATGTCTCACCGTGGACCACCGGTGAGAAAGTCTCTCGGCTTCTTTGGTACATCACCGAAGCGACGCTGTTCCGCTACAGTTGGCGCACCATGTACCGCTGGCGCGGCTGGCTGCTGCGCCGCTTCGGCGCCAACATTCACCCGACGGCACGACTCCGCCGCACCGTCACCATCGAAGTGCCCTGGAATCTCACCATCGGTGCCGACTCTGTAATCGGCGACCACGTCATTCTTTATTGCCTCGGCCCAATCACAATCGGCGGACGGGTATTGGTCAGCCAATATGCCCACATCTGTGCCGGCTCGCATGATCACACTCGGCCCGATTTGCCGTTGCTCCGCCCACCCATCCACATCGAAGACGATGACTGGATCGCCGCCGACGCCTTCGTCGGCCCCGGCGTCACCATCGGCCAGGGAGCAGTAGTCGGCGCCCGCGCCAGCGTATTCTCCGATCTACCGAGTTGGAAAATCTGCGTAGGCAACCCCGCCCAACCCGTCAGAGATCGCGAATACCACTCCTAGCCGCTTGCAACCAGTAAGAGATCGCGAATACCACTCCTAGCCGCTTGCGGCTTAGCGCGTCAATTCTCCCGTCAACGACCAATCTCATAGTTTCATAAACCAAATCACGCCCATCCCACGCCTCAGCACCGCCACCCCTTCACCCATCGTCAGTGCTT
>JANNLP010000430.1:0-2903 GCA_031396905.1 Gemmataceae bacterium | reverse complement strand
GTGGCGATTCAGTGCCGCCCGATTGATTCTACAAATTGTAACAACTCGATCCCGATCGAGAGTCACTGTGTGGAAACTCTCACCCCGCCATCTGCTTCAAAAACCCTTCCAGATGCTGACTGCGGTTCGGGTGTTGCAGTTTGCGGACGGCTTTGGCTTCGATTTGACGGACGCGTTCGCGGGTGACTTTGAAGATGCGGCCGACTTCTTCGAGGGTGTACGTGTACCCGTCGCCCAGGCCGTAGCGGAGTTTAATGATCTCGCGCTCGCGGTAGGTCAGAGTCTTCAGTATCCCGTCGATCTTGTCCTTGAGCATCTCCTGGGCGGCGGCGTTCACCGGGCTTTGCACACCGTCGTCTTCGATGAAGTCGCCGAAGTAGCTGTCTTCGCTTTCGCCGACCGGCCGATCCAGGCTGATCGGGTGCTTGCTGATCTTCAGCACACGGCGGGTTTCCTCGACGGTGATCTTCGCCTCTTCGGCCAGCTCTTCCATCGTGGGTTCGCGGCCCAGGTCCTGCACGAGTTTCTTGGCGACGTTGCGTAAGCGCGACATCGTCTCGATCATGTGCACGGGAATGCGGATAGTCCGCGCCTGGTCGGCAATCGCCCGGGTGATGGCCTGGCGAATCCACCACGTGGCATACGTGCTGAACTTGTAGCCCCGGCGATACTCGTACTTATCGACCGCCCGCATCAGGCCGGTGTTGCCTTCCTGGATCAAGTCGAGGAAGCTTAAGCCGCGGTTGCGATACTTTTTGGCGATGGAAACGACCAGCCGGAGATTGCCGCCGGACAGTTCGCGTTTCGCCCGCTCGTACTCGGTGAACCGCTGGTTCATGATGCGGACACGCTTGCGCAGCGCTTCCGGCTCTTCCAGCGTGGTCACCATCAGGTCGCTGAGTTCGACTTCGAGATTCGCCCGCTCTTCCTTGCATGAGCGGTTGCCCCTCATGCTCACGATCTGCTGCTCGATTTCGTCCATCCGCCCCGCGATTTGTTCCATCCGCTTCATCAGCGGCTGGATGCGTTGCGTGCGAATCGAGAGTTCCTCGATCAGCGTCACCGTCTTGCGGCGGCGGTTCTTGATATTGCGGCGGAGAACGTGTTGCTGCTCCTCCGTCGTGCGCAGATCGGTCAGCTGCTTGAAATCCTCGACGTTCTGCTCCATGAGGTGCTTGAGCGTCTTGAGATTGTGCGGCATCCGCTGGATGATCTTGTCTTTTTCCAGATTCTCCGTGAGCGACACCTTGATGGTGCGGTCGAACGGCAATTCGTTCGTCGAGACCTTTTCCAGAACCTCGGCGACGTTGCGGAGGGCAAAATCGCATTCGAGAACTTTGCGGCGGAAACGCCGGCGCGTGACTTCGATGGTCTTGGCCAGCGCGATTTCCTCATCGCGCTTCAGCAGCGGGATTTCGCCCATCTGCGTCAGGTACATGCGGACCGGATCATCAATCCGCCGGCCATCGCCATCTTCGGCGAAAGGCGATTCGACTTCGCGCTCGAGATCTTCGACCACTTCGGTCGTTTCCCGATCGCGGCTCTCGGCATCCGATTCGTCGAGCAGTTCGATTCCATGATCTTCGAGCACGGTGAGAATCTGATCGAGTTTGTCGGAGTGAGCGACTTCGTCGGGCAAAAACTCATTCACCTGCTCGTAGGTGAGTTGACCTTTGCGCTTGCCGAGTTCGATCAGGCCGCGCAGGCCCTCATCCACTTTCAGCTCCATGCCAACCTCCACGGACCATTCGGACGGGTTGGTTCCGGACCGCGAGGCTGGCGAAGCCGCCGCACGGGGAGAACCATGATTATCGTGTAGTACGTCGCGGGATGTCGTCCCTTGTCTTCGGTCGCGAGATCACGGCAGCCTTCCTTGACCGCCGGCACTTTACCCCGTGCTACGGAGACCGCTCCAAGCCGATATACGGCGCGGGAGACGGATTTTTTGTCGTTGACACGTTTACGGCGTCAACTATTTCGTGGCCTGCAGCTTCTTCAGTAGTTCCATCGCCGCGGCCGGGTCGCCGGCCGCCTGAAGCTGAGACCTGATGTTCCTTTTATCGCGGCTAGTGCGACGATCGCGGAACGCCGCGACGATCTGCACCAGCCAGGCCGATCGATCCGGATGCTTCAAGCCAACTTCCAGCGCCCGCAGGGCGAAGTCGGCGAGCTTGGGTTTATCCATCAACCGCAGTCGCAGTGTATCAAGTTCCGGGACAAGGCCATCACCCATGAGGTCATACATCTCATGAACGATGCGTCGCAGTCCCTGATGCTCGATCTCTTCCAGCGGTAGTTGCATCTTAGCGCTGGCGGTCAACTCCGGCTCGGCGAGCAAGCATTCGACCAACTCGCGCTCGACCGCGTCAGCCTTCGCATTCCCCTCGCTATGCTGCGCGACGGCGACCTCATCGGACGACTTCGAAGGCTTATCGGCGTCGTCGGTGCGATAGTCCACCGGTCGCATCCGGCGCAATTCGGCCAGTCGTTCCTGCAGCGTCGATTCGTTGAGGCCAAAGCGGCGGGCGATGCGAGTCACAATCAGTTCGCGGCGAAGCTTGGTATCCGTCGATGCGGCGTCCGGCGACAATGCCAACATCGCCAATACCGCTTCCACCGCTCGCCGGTCCGCCACGAATCCCTGCTCACCGTCGCGAGTCAGCAACTGATCGAGCTTGAAGTCCAGCACATCCTTGGCCGAGTTCATGGCCTGACGGAACGGCTCCGCGCCTTGTTGTACGAACAAATCGAACGGGTCCAATCCATCCGGCAACGAAGCGATCGCCAAATCCAAATCTTCACGAAGGAACAACTCGAGCGCGCGGTCCACGCCCGTGGTGCCGCCAGCGTCTGCATCGTACACGAGTACTACGCGCGGGGCGAACCGGCGGATTTGCCGGATG
>JANNLP010000400.1:0-3276 GCA_031396905.1 Gemmataceae bacterium | reverse complement strand
GCTGCCGGCGTGACAACGCTGTTGCAAGCGGTTGTTGCCGAACTGCCCGACCATCCCATTTCCATCGTTATCGACAAACAAGGCGGCCGCAACTATTACGCACCGATGATCTCCAGTGCGTTTCCCGATGGTTGGGTCCGCGTGTTGGGAGAAGCAGGCGATTGCAGCAACTATGTTGTCGAAGGTCTTCAACAGAACATCCGCCTGACGTTTCGCCCCAAAGCCGAACGGCATTGTCTGCCCGTCGCTGTCGCATCAATGGTTGCAAAGTACCTGCGTGAATCATTGATGCAGCAATTCAATCGCTACTGGCTCGAACACGTGCCGGGGTTGCAACCAACGGCGGGTTATCCGACCGATGCCAAGCGATTCTATGCTGACATTTTGCCGGTTATAGAACGATTGAGGTTGTCGCCAGATCAAGTTTGGCGCAAGAAATGACAATTCCTGCGAAGCGGCGCTAATTCAATCGTGTCACCTGACTGTGTTCGTCCAGCGTGATGCTGGTTAACTCGCCATTGTCTTTGGTGAAATGCACAAGCGGCACAACGATGTCGTCATCCGGAACTCGCTGGGTCGCCAATCCTGTCTGCAAATAGTTGAGGTCGCGAAAGACGCCGTCCGTCGTTGTCGTCCATTGCCTCGAACCGACACGGACTCGTTGGACCGCACGAATGCGGTCGCCAGGCTTGAGGCCCTTCAAAAAATCGAGCAACTTTTGCTCGACTCGTTGCGTGGCAGATGTCGGTGTCAGTGCCGGCAAGCTCAAGGCGTGTTCATCCTTTGTTAAAACAGCACAACCATCTTGGTCTTACAATCAGCTGAGACTGTTGGCCATGTTACGCGTTGAAATCGCTCGGGGCAGCGCGGCAAGTCTTTGCACTTGCGCGGACCATCCCTAAGAGTGAGGGAGAGGAAAAACCATGTGGCCGGTGTTTGATGAGACTCTGAAGCGCTTCCGCGAACTTGAATCGTCGTTGGCCGACTCGGCCGTCATTGCCGACTCGGCCCGCTACACCAAGCTCATCCGCGAACATGGCCAACTCGCAAAACAAACACAACCATATGAAGCGTATCTCCTTGTCAACGATCAGGTGAAGCAGGCCGAGACCATGTTGGCGGCCGAATCCGATCCGGACATGCGTGCGTATGCCGAGACCGAGTTAGCCGAGCTCAAGGGCAAACAAGATGCCTTGCGCAACAAGCTGGAAGACTTCTTGCTCATCGACCCCGGCGAAGATTTCGATCGCGTGATCCTGGAAATCCGAGCGGGCACGGGCGGGGACGAAGCTGCCCTGTTCGCCGGCGACTTGTACGAGATGTACACTCGCTACGCCCGGGAACGCGGCTGGACCATCGAAGATATCTCTTTCAGCCCCGGAGAGGCCGGCGGCTTCAAGGATGCCGTGTTCGGCGTGCGCGGCGATGGCACATTTCGGGATCTGCGATTTGAAAGCGGTGGCCACCGCGTCCAACGAGTGCCCAAAACGGAGACGCAGGGCCGGATTCACACGTCGGCCGCCACGGTTGCCGTAATGCCCGAGCCGGACGAAGCGCAAATGGATATCGACCCCAACGACATTGAAGTGGAAACGATGCGAGCCGGTGGTGCTGGCGGCCAGCACGTCAACAAAACCGAAAGCGCCGTTCGCCTGTGGTACAAGCGCGGCACGCCGGAAGAGTTGGACGTAAAATGCCAGGACGAACGCAGCCAGCATAAGAACCGCGCCACGGCGATGCGCGTCCTCCGCAGCCGGATTTTCGAGCATCGCCAACAGGTAGCTCATCGGCAACGGGCAGAACAGCGCAAAAGCCTGATTGGCTCAGGCGACCGCAGCGACCGTATCCGCACGTACAATTTTCCGCAGAATCGCGTGACCGATCACCGCATCAACCTGACGATCTATCGGCTCGACGCCGTGATCGCCGGCGAACTCGGCGAGTTAATCCAGCCGCTGAAGGATTACGAAAAGAAACAGCGACTGGGCGGGGCATAACGCTACGCCTTCTTTGCAGCACAGGTGCCGGCGAGCCATCCAGTGCTCCACGCGGCCTGGAAGTTGTAACCGCCAATCGGGCCATCCAAATCCAGCACTTCGCCCGCCAGATACAATCCTCGAACGAGTTTACTTTGCATCGTCTTGGAATCGACTTCGTCGAGCGCGATGCCGCCCGCCGTCACTTCAGCCTTGGCGAATCCCAACGTGCCAGTGATCGGTACTGGCAATCGCTTGATGAGGTGTGTGAGGCGCTGTCGATCCGCCCGGGCCAACGCTGCGGCTTTTCGGTCCAACGGTTGATCGGCCAATTGCAATAGAGTTTCAGATAGACGGTGTGGCAACAGTTCGGCCAACACATTGGCCAATTGCCTCTTACCGGATTCGACCGAGTGCTTTTGCAAATATGCATCAATCTCGGGTTCCAACATATCAGGCAATAGATTGATGGTCAGAGTCAACGACGATGGCTTCGGATGGCCGCTGATCAATCGACTGAGATCCAGCGCGACTGGCCCACTGAGGCCAAAATGAGCAAACAGCAGCGAGCCACGGCAAGTTGCCGGCTTCTTTGTCGCGCCGGCAAGTGTCAACATCACATCCGGCAGTGTGATGCCACGCAGTTCGGCGACCCATTTGGCGCTGGTGGCAATCGGTGTCAATGCGGGCCGCGGTGGCACGATGGTATGGCCAAGCTCTGTCGCTATGCGGTAGCCGTCACCGGTTGTGCCGCTCCCGGGATAACTTTGACCTCCAGTGGTTAGGACCACGCAATGTGCAGATAGCGAACGACTCGGCGTTTCGACAGTCCAGATGTCGCTATCACATCTAAGTTTTTTGATTGGTTCATTGAGTGAGAGTGTTGCTCCGCTAAGCCGCAAGCGGCGGGTCAGGGCTTCTAGTACATCGGCGGCCTTATTGCTGACGGGAAACACTTTGCCGTTAGCCTCAACCTTGGTAGCGACCCCTTCGCCTTCGAAGAACGCAATCGTGTCACGGACACCAAACGCGGCCAGAGATGAATGCAGGAACTTTCCATTATCTCCGAATGCAGCAACGATGCCACGGTCGTCGCAATCATGTGTAAGATTGCAGCGCGTTCCGCCGGACATGAGAATTTTGACGCCTGCCCGCGCGTTCTTTTCCAACACCAACGTCCGCGCGCCGCACTCGGCCGCGCGCAACCCAGCCAACAGTCCCGCCGCGCCGGCCCCGAGAACAACGACGTCCCATTCCGGATTGGACATGTCAGTGAAGGCTCAATTCGTTCGCTGATGTC
>JANNLP010000389.1:0-1998 GCA_031396905.1 Gemmataceae bacterium | reverse complement strand
TGCCTTGAAGAGGATTGGCTCTTCGAGGCGATCAGCGAAACTTACGTACCGCTTCTCGAGATGATGGAAGGGCTGGAGCGAGACCGGGTTGAATGGAAGCTGACAATTTCCGTCTCGCCGACACTTGCGGCAATGCTCGCCGATCCTCTGCTCCAGTATCGCTACGTCCGGCATCTCGATAGCTTGATCGCACTATGCTACAAGGAAATCGAGCGGGTCCGCTGGCAGCCGCAGTTCCTGGCGCTCGCCCAGATGTATACCACTCGCTTTGAACGATGCAAGCAACTTTTTGTCAACAAGTATGGAAACAACCTGCTCAATGGTTTTCGTTACTACTTTGATCGCGGCAACCTTGAACTCATGACGTGTGCCGCAACTCACGGCTTCATGCCATTGATGCCTAACGAGAATGCCCAGCGAGCGCAAATCGAAATCGGCTGCCGGGAGTTTGAAAGGCACTTCGGTCGGCGACCATTGGGCATGTGGCTGCCGGAGTGCGGCTATATCCCCGGCGTCGATAAACTGCTACGTGATAGCGGCATCCGCTATTTCTTTGTCGAAACACATGGCGTGCAACACGCCCATCCTCGACCCAATCGTGATGTGTACGCGCCCATCCTTTGTCCTGACTCCGGCGTGGCGGCGTTTGCCCGCGATGCCGAGTCGTCAAAACAAGTTTGGTCCAGCGTCGAAGGCTATCCCGGCGACGTGGCCTATCGCGAGTTTTATCGCGACGTTGGCTTCGACTTGGACTTCGACTACGTCAAGCCGCATTTGCACTCACTCGGAGTGCGCACGAACCTCGGTCTCAAGTATTATCGCATCACCGGCCCCGGCGACCTCAGCGAGCGCGATGCCTACAACCGGGCGGCGGCATTGCAAAAGGCCGAAGACCACGCGGCCAACTTTGTCTTTCATCGGGAAAAACAGGTCGAATGGCTGGCCCGCGTGATGGACCGCCCGCCGTTGATCGTCGCACCATATGATGCAGAACTATTCGGCCACTGGTGGTTTGAGGGGCCGGAATGGATCAATCACTTGTTGCGCAAGTTGGACGCCGATCAAGACGCGGTCAAGTCATTGACGCCGCGCGAGTACTTGGATCGCTTTCCCGATTGTCAAACGTCGCAACCGCCGCTGTCGACCTGGGGCGCGAATGGCTATTGCGAAGTTTGGCTCGATAAGACCAACGACTGGATCTATCCGCACATCCACGAAATGGCTGACCGTATGGTGGAGATGGCCAACGCTAACCCGGACCCCACACCGCTGCGCCGCCGGGCGTTGAATCAAGCAGCCCGTGAGTTGCTCCTGGCTCAAGCCAGCGACTGGGCCTTCATCATCAAAACCGGCACCATGGTTGAATACGCCGAGAATCGTTCCAAGTGGCACGTAGATAGCTTTCTCAAGTTACAGGAACAACTGGCATCGGACCATATTGACGAGCCATTCCTTCGAGACCTTGAATCGAGGCACAATCTGTTCCCTCAAATCGATTATCAGGTATACTGTTGACATAGCCCCGCGCCGCACGAACGGGCTTCCAATACCGGCGCATTCAACTCCAAATGGCAGATCCCAAGCTTCGCCTGGCGATAGCCCATGAGGCCGCCCGGCTCATGTATGAACGCGTTGAGACCGAGTATTTCACCGCTAAAATGAAAGCCGCCAAGCGACTCTGCCGCGACCGATGTAAACCCGAAGACTTGCCGAGCAACTCCGAGATTCGGCAACTCATTCAATCGTTTGTTTTCCTGCACGAAGGCGACAAACGCAATCAAAACCTCAAGTCCATGCGACTGGCTGCATTGACGATGATGCGTCAACTACGGCTCTTCAAGCCGCGGCTCATCGGCAGTGTGCTGACCGGCCACACCCGTTCCGGCAGCGACATCGACATTCACGTGTTTACCGACACATTGACATCACTGACCGACGTGCTTGATGGCGAGGGACTTCAGTACGAGGTCGAGCGCAAACTTGTCCGCAAATTGGGCG
>JANNLP010000706.1:0-11612 GCA_031396905.1 Gemmataceae bacterium | reverse complement strand
CGAGAATTGATGGATGTGTATTTCGCCATGCACGATCCGACCACGATGAATCGCCAGGGCGCCGATCGCGGAACGCAGTATCGATCTGTGATTTACTACCATTCAACCGAGCAGCAGGCGAAGGCATTGGAGGCGATCAAGTCGTGGGGTGAATCAGACGCTTGGGGCGCACCGATCGTCACGGAGCTATCGCCGATCTCTGAATTCACGAAAGCCGAAGAGTATCACCAAGGCTATTTTCGCACCAATCCGGAAGCAGGCTATTGCCAGGCGGTCATCAACCCTAAAGTGGCAAAGTTCCGCAAGAAATTCGCGGCAAGGCTCAAACCGTAGCCCGGCTAGTTGGTTTTTCCTGAGTCCATCACGCGGACAATCTCGTCGGCAGACATACCTTTGTCGAGCATTTGTTGCTTGAGGATTGCAAGTCGTTCGCTTTCACGGTTTCCACGCCAGGCGTTGACAATCAAACTCACCAGGCCAATGATGAAGCCCCCGCCAAAAATGAGGATAATGGCCATCATGCCCGGCGCCATTTCCCAGAACTTCGGCGAACCAATTCCTGATCCCATGACTGTCTCCGAAATGGTGTTGATTAAGACTATTCGTGTGTTGTGGCTGGTTCTTGCGCCAGCACCCGCAAATCGCCGTTACGCCGGGTGACGCCGATGCGGTCGAGATACTCGCACAATGGCACAGCATATTTGCGGGATGTGCCGAGCATGTCGCGGATGTCCGCTACTGTCAGACCCGGGCTCCCTGCTTTCAATCTATCGGAAATCCGTTGCCGCATCGCTGCTTCGGCTTCGGTGTGCAAGTAAATGTCGTCCGTTACCCTTACGAGCAGCCCCTCGGCCAGTGCTACGTCAAATACATCTCCCAAGCTATTGGCATTGCCCCCGGCTTGATTGACGAAGCTGGCAGGTGTCGGAGGTTGAAACGCTGCCTCGACATGCGCGGCTACGATCTTGTCCAACAGTCGCTGTAGATTGATGGACAGCTTCGGCTTGAAATCCGCCCGCGCGATACGTTTGCCGTTGACGACTATCAGACGCAGCTCGACGAGACGATTAATTGCCTCGTTGACCAAGCTGTCTTCACGTAAGTAGTCCAGCTTGGCCAACACCTTGGATCGTTCGTGGGCTGATACCAATGCCTCCTCGCCGTGCATTTTGGCCAGCACTTCGAGCACACGATCCTGCAACTCGGCAATGGCATTGGCGTGAACTGATCGGCCAGCGAGTTCAATGAGTTCTTCTTGTTGCTTCAGTTCCGCGATTACACGTCCGGTCTCAGTTGGCGCTATGCCTGACTCACGCACCAAGTCAGTCGCGGTAACACCGTTGAGTCCGTGTGCCCAGGCGACGGCCTGTGCCCGCTGGCCTGCCTTGTCACTCTCCAGCCATTTCAGTCGGGTTAATGCGCCATCATCACGGCGGCGAATCTTGCGGGCAACGGGTTGCACGATGCGACCGCCGCCAAGCGTCGTCGCGGCCGATGACTCGCGCAGCACAAACGGTTGCCCCCACACGGCCATTGCGGGTTCTTCGAGAAACAATTGACCCAATCCCGATTCGCCGGGCGGCAAGACGTCGTGGTCAAGCAGGGACAATACAGCCATCACCTCGGCTGTGCCGATGTGCAACCGAACGTAATTGCGGTGTTTCAACGGCCGCCGCACATCGCTTGACGCCTTCACGTTCACCGTCATGCATTTGGTCGGGACTAAGTACCCGGGCTCAGCAACTTCCTGTCCACGCGCGACATCGTGATGATCGACTCCGGCAAGATTCAGCGCGGCGCGCATGCCGCGACTCACTTCCTGTACGGGTTCATCGTGATGGTGCAACGCCCGAACCCGGACCCGTTCGCCACGTGGCAACCAGTCCAGCTCGTCGCCAACACGTACGGAGCCACTGGTTACCGACCCGGTGACAACGGTGCCGGCCCCCTGCACGACAAACGAACGGTCAATCGCAAGGCGGAACGGCGCATCGTGAACTGGGTTTTGTGAATCAGACGGTCGAAGCGCCTGGCACGCCGCAACGAGTGTTGACTTCAGTTCCTCAATGCCCTGACCGGTATTGGCGGAAGTGTGAATGATCGGCGCATCGGCGAGAAAGCTGCCAGCAACCAATTCACGGATTTCCAGCGCGGCTACTTCACGAGCTGTGGCTTCGACCGCATCGCATTTGGTCATCGCGATAACGCCATGACGCAGGCCGAGTAGCTTCAGGATTTCCAGATGCTCGCGGGTCTGCGGCATGATGGAGTCATCTGCCGCGATGACTAGCAGAACCAAATCAATACCGGTAGCACCGGCCAGCATGTTCTTGATGAAGCGCTCATGTCCCGGTACATCAACGATGCCGAGCCGGTAGTCGCCGAGAACTAGTGAAGCAAAGCCAATATCGATGGTGATGCCGCGAGCCTTTTCCTCCGGCAGCCGATCACAGTCCGTGCCGGTGAGTGCCTTGACCAGCGAGGTCTTGCCATGATCAATGTGGCCGGCCGTGCCAAGAATCAAATCGCGTGCCATAACTGCTTTTGTACGGCCTCTCACACCGTTGGATCGCTAAATCACGTGGATCTCAAGGATGCAGGAAAAACGTCGCGACGGTGTCAATCTCCGTCGCCCGCTACCGAATTACCTTGATACACTTTCGAGAGCATCGCCCATGGGGAGACGGTCAATGTTTCGATTGGCAGTGTTATTGTCTGTTGTCTTGTCGACCATGGCACTCGCCGATCCGGTGCCGACAGCTGACGTCGCCGGGATTTGGGAAGGATCATTGGCGGTAAGCGGAGTTAAGTTGCGGCTGGTCTTTAAGGTGGAAAAGAACGCAGATGGGACGCTGGCAGCGAAGATGGACTCCCCGGATCAGGGCGCTAAAGACATCCCGATCAAGACTTGTAAGGTTGAGGACGGCCAACTCAAGCTTGATGCGCCGGATATGATGGCCGGGTATTCCGGCAAAATCTCGGCTGATGGCAAGACAACTACGGGCGAATGGAAGCAAAGCGGCAAGGCGTTTCCACTTGAGCTCAAGCGCGTGAACAAGGTGACGGAAGTCCGCCGCCCCCAGGAGCCAAAGAAGCCGTATCCGTATCTCGAAGAGGAAGTCACAATAACGAACGACGAAGCCAAGATCACGTTGGCCGGCACATTCACGAAGCCGAAAGACGGCGGACCGTTTCTCGCTGTCGTGTTGGTCACAGGTTCGGGTCCGCAGGATCGCGATGAATCGATTCTTGGTCACAAGCCGTTCCTGATTATCGCTGACTACCTGACGCGTCAGGGTATCGCCGTATTGCGCTACGACGATCGAGGTGTCGGCAAGTCCAAAGGCGACTTCAAAAAGGCAACGACGGCCGACTTTGCAACAGACGCATATGCCGCTGTCAAGTTCCTCAAGAGTCGGCCCGATGTGGACCCGAAGCGCATCGGCATCGCCGGACACAGCGAGGGTGGTTTAATCGGGCCGTTGGTTGCGGCAGCGCATCCGGAAGAAGTCGGGTTTTTGATCCTGTTGTCCGGGCCGGGCTTATCCGGCGATGAGATTATTTGCGACCAAGTCGCGGCGATCAGTCGCATCAAGGGCGAGCCGGAGCGAGAAATCACATTGGGTTTGGGTCTGCAAAAACAATTCAACGCGATTGCGATTGCCGGAGGGCCAAAGGAACAGGTCGTTGAGAAGCTCAAGGAAGCCGCAAAAGCGTTCATCGCCAGTTTGCCGGAGGAAGATCGTAAGAAAGCCGAGGACGAGATCAAGTATGCCGAAAACCAATTCCCCGCATTAGCGACACCCTGGTTCCGGTTCTTTCTCAGCCACGACCCGCGGCCGACCTTGAAGAAAGTACGCTGCCCGGTGCTGGCACTCAATGGTGAAAACGACCAGCAGGTGACGCCGAAGGAAAACCTCGCCGCTGTCGGTAGCGCCCTGAAAGAGGGCGGGAACACGCGAGTCACGCTCAAGGAAATGCCCGGTCTCAATCACTTGTTCCAACACTGCAAGACCGGTAATCCTGAAAACTATGGTAGCATCGAAGAGACTTTCGCACCCGAAGCGTTGGAAACGATGGCCAAGTGGATTCTCGGATTGAAGTAATCTCCGTATCCTTCACCGCATGATCGAGGTAACGGAACTTTCCAAGTGGTTTGCCGGGCCGAAGGGTGGACGTGTCGTGGCCGTGGAAGGCGCGACGTTCACCGTTCGGCCCGGCGAGATTTTTGGCCTGCTCGGCTCGAACGGCGCGGGCAAGACGACGACACTTCGCATTCTCTGCACAGTGCTCAAACCGTCAGCCGGATCGGCGCGGGTCGCCGGCTTCGATGTGGCGACCCAGGCCGACCAGGTCCGACATAACGTCGGATTTCTCTCCGCCAACACCGGCGTTTACGACCGCATGTCGGCATGGGAGATGGTCAGTTATTATGGCCGGCTCCACGGTCTGGATGGCGAACCTCTGACCGCACGTCTCGATTCGCTTTTTTCAACACTCAAGATGAACGATTTCCGCGACCGCCGCGGTGCCCAGCTCAGTACCGGGATGAAACAGAAGGTGTCGATTGCACGAGCGTTGATCCACGATCCGCCCGTGTTGATCTTCGACGAGCCGACCGCCGGGTTGGATGTGCTGGTGCAACGTGCGGTATTAAAGCAAATTGCGGACCTGCGTTCGCTAGGCAAGAGCATCATATTCAGCACGCACATCATTCACGAAGTTGCCAAGCTGTGCGACCGCGTCGCCATCATGGCCCGCGGAAAAGTCATCGATTGCGGCACGCTTTTGGAATTGGAAGAGCGTCACGGCGAAGGTGATGTGGAAGAACTGTTCTTTAAGTTGGTTGAGCCGGCGGAATCCTCACACTCCGCGTGAGGATTCCCTCAAACGGAGTGTGAGCAAAATCACTCTATTTCTTTCCATACAGCCACTTGTGCGTGGGTTCGCCGAAGAACTGATGGCAGGAGCCAAAGATAAAGGTGCATTCGGAGTGGAAAGAACTGCAACCGGTGCAACCCAGGCCGCTTGCGGTGGGTAGCGTATGTTTCGGTTTCGGACCGCCCGCCGGACAGCTCATGCAATCGTCAACCGGCGACACTTTTTTATTGCGAGTCCAGTAGCCGATTTGTTCGACATTGCTAACTGGCTTGACATTGGCCGTGCAACCGACGCTGCCTGTGTTGCAACCGCTATTGCAGCCGCACTGATTCGAGCAGCCGCAGCTTGATCGTTCCCAGAAGCGGTAACCACGATCACAGCTATTGCCGCAACTATGAGTACTTTTGCAGCCACATTGGTTCGAGCAGCCAAAGTTCGGTCGTTGCCAGTTGCCGCAACCACGGTCACATTTGTTGCTGCAACCTGAGTTGCAGGAGTTGCCGCAACCGAAGTCGTGACGCCCGAATATCGCGCCGCAGCCTCCGTTCGATCCGCATCCGCACCGGCCTCCCCATTCGCAGGGAGGTGCGACGTACGCGTCGCGGTTCATGTTCGGAATGTCGCAGCACAGCACGTAGTTCGGCATATTTAGCGACGGATTCGGTACCGGCCGATTCACAACGATGGCGTTGTAACTCGTGGCCGCACGGTAGGGGCACGGGTCGGCAACCAAGGTGACTTGCCGCGGTTGGCCCTTGATCACGTCGACTTTGTTTCGTTCATCCTGAGCCTGAGCGCCGGTCGGCATTGCCGTGCTGAGTGCCATTGCCCACACCAGTCGGAGAATCCATCGTCGCATGGCAGCATCCCTTATCGCAGGAGGTACGCAATCCGTCGCCGCAAGGTGAATCGGGAATCGGCGACAGCGAGATGCACGAACAGTCTGATGCACACGAACTTTGTGAACGCAAACGCAACGATTGCGGCAATCACGCCCTGGCTGCACGGTGTGAGCGATTGTTCGAAAGGTCGGGTTATGCGGCCCGGAGTTGCGGCTTGGCGATGGGTTGTGCCGGTCGTGCAAACAGCGTGCGGGCCTTGCGGACAAAGTAGCGCCAATCGCGCAGCGGCAAAAAGTTCTGGGCATTGCGTGCGGACAAAATCGACTAGGCGGCAAGAAACGACACGACCACCAACTGAGTGAGCAACACCGCCACCAACCCGCCGGCCGCCGCGGCCCATGCTGGAATGGGTTGTCGCGTGCCCAGCGACCACGCTGCCATGCCGACGCCCAGGCCGGCCACGCTGAGGAACAGACCGACAGACGCTACCATGAGGCGAACGCCGACGATTTCGCCAAAAACAGACAGCGCGGAAAGGCCATGTACAACGAGTGCGACAAAGTTCATGCTGGATCGTCCGGCCAGGCGATAGCCGCGCGATGTCGGCATTGTTTCATAGGGCAACCGGCTCTTAAACACGGCGGCGGCCACGTGGTTCCACGTCTCCGGCACGGCCACTAAGCTGGCCACGGCCGACGCCGGCATGATGCAGAAGTTGCCGACACGCACGCGCAGCCCGGTCAGCACGAGATGGAGTTGGCGGTATAGCCAATAGAAAACGCGGAATGTCAATGACTCGGTGCGTCGTCGCCGTTCGGCGAATACGATGGCTCGCCGGCCCGTCGCCTCGAACTGCTCGACCAAACGAGGTACATCATCGGGCAGGTCTTCTCCGTCGGCGTCCATGACGACTACGGCATCGAATTCATCACGCTGATGCAAATAGGCTAGGCCAAGAACAATCGCACGTTGATGACCCACGTTGCGGCGAAGTTCGAGAATGCGCACCTGCTCAAATGCCTGCCAATTCTGCGCGGCGAAATCCAATGCTGGTCCATCGAACGAACCGTCGTCCACCAACAGCACGCGCCCGATCAGATTCGAGTGAACCAGTGCGGCATCCAACTGACCCAGCAGCGTTTTTGCGGCCAGCCAGTCGTTGCACACGGGCAGCAGAATCGTGAGGCGCGGGGAGTCGTACATGGCCGCAAGAGTAACGCCATTTGCCTATTTCTGGAAGCCGAAACACTACAAGGTGGCCATGTCGCTGCGGAGTACCGCGTACCATTTCAGATCCCAAAAGCGGCCGCGATGAAACAGGCCGGATCGGAAGGTGCCTTCGTACTTCATGCCGATCTTTTCCAGGACGCGGACACTGCCGACATTTTCGGCCATGCAGTGGGCCTGTACGCGTTCCAACGTGTAGTTGGCGAATAGCCACGGCAGGACCACTTTCGCCGCTCCGACAATTAAGCCGCGACCCCAAAACGGCTCGGCAATCCAGTGGCCCATTTCCATGCACAAGAATTTCCGCTCCGCCCAGTGAGCGCCAATCGCGCCGATCACCTCAGCCGGTTGATCGCGCAAACAAATTGCAAACGGGTCAGGCTCGGCCTGCAGGTATTTGCCGCGCACGTAATCGTTGATGAAGAAGTGCGACGTGTCGATGGTCTGGTGATAATCCCAAAAGGTGAATCGCGTGATGTTGGGGTTGCTGGCAGCACGAAACAAAGATGGTGCATCAGCCTTGTCGAATGCCCGCAGGACCAGCCGATCCGTGGTCAGCGTCTGCGGTCGCCAGCCGGGGTCGATCAGGGTTTCGTCCACGGCGGATCCTGCTTGGCAAAGAACGCTTCGAGTCCAAGCCGGCACTCTTCCGTCAGCCGCGGTGCGGCCGATTCTCGTGCCGCCTCTTCAACGGATAACGCCTGCCGGGAAAACTGCTTCAACAATGACTTGGTGGTGGCCAGCGCTTGCGGCCCTCCGGCGGCAAACGAGGCGACTAATTCATCAGCACGCACCCACAACTTGTCGGCCGGTACGACTTCGTTGATGAGACCGCAGCGTTCAGCCGTCGCCGCATCGATTAAATCACCGGCGATCAACAGGTGCCGTGCCATGCGTTCGCCGACGTGACGTAATAAGTGCGGCATAACTAGAGCGGCAACCAAACCGCGCCGCACTTCGGGATAACCAAACTTGGCGGTCGGCGCGGCTATTGCCATGTCACACACGCTGACAAAGCCAGCGCCACCGGCAACTGCAGGACCATTAACCACAGCCAACGTGGGCTTTGGCAGCGAGTAAATCCGGTCGAACAGGTGTGCCAGTGTCTGGGCATCATTCCAGATCACATCAGCGTCGGCTCGGGCGGTTGCCTGCAACTCGGCCAAGTCCATGCCGGCACAAAATGCAACGCCTGCCCCCGTCAATACGACACACCGCGCCGACGAATCGGAGGCTGCGTGAGCGAAGCGTGCATCAATCGCGCGAATCAGGTCGCGGCTCAAGGCATTGCGCTTGTCCGGCCGGTTGAGCGTGATGACAGCGGCCGGTCCACGCAATTCATATGTGGCGAGATCGCTCACGGCGTTCTCCGCATGGCGTTCAAGTTGGCAGGTGTATCAATCGACATGCGCAACAATGCCAGTGCCAATGTCTTGCCTTGCGTATCGCTGCGCAACGAACGGCTCGCTCCGCCGGCCAGCACATCGTAAAGCATGAAGTTGACGGCATAGACATTGGCCGCCTCGAAACGCTCGACTCGAGTTGGCCCCAGCGAGCGAAAGTACTCCATCACCCGCTCGGCCGTTAAATTGTCTTTCAGCCAGGAAAAGCCGGCGGCGTTGTAAGCGATCACGGCGATGTTGGCGTGATTACCTTTGTCGCCCGACCGGCCATGCGCGATTTCCGCGAGTGTCGTCATAAGATCGCGACCTCCGGACGAAGCACGTCTTTTTTCACGAGCGCCGGCCAGTAGGCGAACACTTCGCGGACGCTGGCACGGCCAGTGGTGTAGCCGGTCACGCCCGGTGGCCCGGATGTGACCAATGGGGCGAATTCCTTCGTGAACCGCTCGACTTTTTTCTTGTCCGGGTCGCGCACGGAAACGCGCATGACCACTTCAGGCGCATCAACACGCGGTAACACCCCCGGCAAGCTATCGCCTGCACCCAAACATTCGATGTGTGAATGCAGCGGTTTTGCCCCCGCTCGCTCCAGCCTTGACAAGATCATCTCACCACAGGCCCGCGCTTTGTCGGCCGCCTTCGGCCCGGCAATCACCAGTGTCCCGCTGGCGGCGAAGCCATCGCGATAGGCGATGCTCACCTTGTAGGTGTCGGTGGCGGGTTTGCCTTTGCAGCCGCGAACTTCAACGACATCAGGCCCAAGCGTCTTCAGTATGGGTGTGGTGAAATCAGCAACGACATCCGGAGTTAGATACGCGGCGGGGTCACCGACCTCGTAGAGCAATTGCTCTCTGACGGTCTCGACGTTGACTGCGCCACCGGAGTTTTCTGGCTTTGTGATGCGAAACGTGCCATCAGCATCCATGTCCGCAATGGGGTAGCCCACGTTGGCGAGGTTGGTTTCCTGCCAGTTCATCCACAGGCCGCCCGTCGCCTGGGCACCGCACTCGATCAAGTGCCCGGCCGTCGTCCCCGCGCACAGCCGATCCCAATCATTCCATTTCCAATTGAAGGCATGTGCTGCCGGGCCAAGCGTCAACGCCGCATCGGCCACGCGGCCGGTAATCACAATCGATGCACCACGCGTCAGGGCATCCGCAATCGGTGGGGAACCGAGATAAGCATTGGCGCTGACGACTCGTGGCCGAATGGTTGAGAGCGGTTCACCCGTGTCCATGTGTTGAAAGACGTGCCCCGCGGCAATGAGTTCATCCAAGCGCGGCAATAAGTCGTCGCCGCCTACGATACCGATGCGGCGCGCAGTCAAACCATGTTTGTCCAACACGGCCCGCGCTTTGGCAGCGCACGCGGTGGGATTCATGCCCCCCGCATTGGTCACGATCTTGAGATTCAGTTGTTCGCGAAGATGCGGGCCAAGTCGATCCAATACATCAATGAAATCGGTGGCGAAACCCGCTTGTGGATCGCGGCCCTTTTGCAGAGCCAGGATCGACATCGTCAACTCGGCCAGATATTCCAGCGTTAAGACATCGAGCCGGCCGTTTGCCACCAAATCAATGGGCGCATCAACACTATCGCCCCAGAAACCACAACCGTTGCCGATACGCATACTGTCCGTTGTAAAGACTCAGGCCGGCAACAACAACGGCCAACTCAAGAGATGCAGATGCCCAACATGACCCGGCGGAAATCGCTCCACGCGATTTCAATGATGCCATCGTTTGGTCCGAAGGTCACGGGGCCATCGGTGCCCCACGGGTTGCGCAATCGAACGGTCGTTTGCCCGTTTTTGACGCCGAAGCCGACGATCGCATAAGCATGACTTGTAATGAGTCCGAGCCGTGTCAGTTCGGCGGTCATCGTGCCGTTGGGCTTGGTCAGGGCGATTTGTGGGCGGCGACTCGTCAGTGCCTGGCGCATGGCGGCAAGATCGGAGTCGAGCAATCCTGTCACGCGACTGCCAAGATATGTGGCTCTACCAGTAATGGCCAAGAATGCGGCATCGACGTTCTGGAAGCGACCGCCGTATTTGGTCACCCAGCTGGAAGCGTTTGAATCCGTCCAGTTCACACCCATTTCCTGAAGGAACGCGCGCTGGTAAAGAAGTGGCCAGGCCGCTCCGTCGGCCGTCGGCGTCGGATCATTGTCAGTCCAAGTACCGTCGAAGTAAACGACCTGATTAATCCAGCCAGTGCCTTGGCGGTAGATTGGCACGGCATAATAATTCGCGCTGATCTGGCGTACCCGCGCTGACAGGTCGACGCCTGCACCCGATATTGCTTGGAGCGACGCCAACACTACGCAGGTGCCGCTCAGACCCTGGCGCACATCTTCAGGAATGGACTGGTCGAGAATATCCGCGCCTGGGAATACGTTCTTGAAGGTGTCGAATCCGGTGCCGCCTTGCAGCATATCGTCGCCGACACCGCCGTCGACGTAGTCTCGTCCGGCACCACCGAAAAGCTGATCGTTGCCGCCGCTGCCGTACAATTTGTCGTCACCATTTCCGGCAGAGACCATGTCGTTGCCAAGGCCGGCGTTAATGAGATCGTTGCCGTCGCCGCTGCTAATGTTGTCGCTGCCTGAGTTGCCGTAAAGTGAATCGTTGCCGATGCCGCCATCGAGGTAATCGATGTTCGCGCCACCGACGAGAGTGTCGTTTCCGGCACCACCGATCATCGTGGTCTTCATCGCCAGGCGGATTTCATTCGTGCCCAGCGGCGTCGAATCGAAGTAAAAGTAATCGTTGCCGCCGCGACCATCTGCATTGATGCCGCTGATGCCAGTGAATGATCTTGTGTTCGTACCCTCGACAACCGAGACGGCATACGCTCCTGTCTGACGAATCAACGCAGAGTCGTTCGACTCGGTGCCTGTAACTCGAAGAACGCCGTTGACGACTGCCAGGGTAACGGCCGGCATTGACCGGTCTTCAAGGCGATCAACTCTGAGTTGTGCGGGACGTTGCTTCACCGTCATTGGCTGACTCCTTTGACTTGCCCGCGGCAGTGCCGGGGCCGTGCGATCATCCCGTCTCCTCGGTTGCCAGGGCGACCGCGACGCGGCAGCCGGAGGCAAACTCATTCAAATCCACGAATTCATCAACTGTGTGAATGTTGTTCTGCCCGGCACCAAACGTGACCGTTGGCAATCCGTGCTTGATCATCCAGTTGGCGTCGAGACCGCCGTCGGCGATCTTCAGCCGTGGTTCCAGGCCGGCGGCCGTCACGCCATTGCG
>JANNLP010000358.1:0-1764 GCA_031396905.1 Gemmataceae bacterium | reverse complement strand
GCCGCTGGTACTCGTTGCCACAGCCGGCCTTCGACTGGTTGGTCGCCGTGCAGGAAGCGCTCATGCCGCCAGCCGCCGATCTTTGCGAGGTGCGACACGCAGCCTTTGGCCAAACTGTCGCACACCAGTTGCAGACAGTTCGGACTGTACGCTGGCGGAATCGTGATTTTGTCCAGCAGGAATGGCGACGCGGCATCAATCGGCGACAAGCGCACAATAGCCCACGCCAGCCCGATGAGCCGCCCTTCAAACTTGGATACAACAATTGGCTTATCGCTCACGACGCCTCAATGAGCTTGGGCCGCCGCCACAGGCCGACAGCGGTACGACTCGGGAAACCATTGACGGAGACTTCCCCACCGCGCAGTCGAATCTCCAACGTATTGGAGCGTGACCAGCATGCGTCGTCGGGTGAATAGCGATTGGTCAGAAAGTGCACGTGTTGATTAGACGAGCCAACCCAGCGGCGCCAAGTCTCAGGCCGGCTTTGATCATAAGGGCCATCGACTAACACATCAGTCAAAGAAAGTAACGCATGGACGGCCACGTCCGACATGCCGTGCAATTCTTCGAGCGTGTATCCCGAGTAAATCATCACGCTGAGGCCAATGTCACGCGCAGCGCGGGCGACCCCCCCTGCCCCGCCGGCATGAGCGAACGGTTCGCCGCCCAGCAGCGAGATACCTTCAATGTCATGTTCATCACGTGCTTGTCGCATGGATTCGGCGACGGCGCTTACGGTCATCATCTCGCCGCCAGTGAACGGTAGCATCTCCGGGTTGCAGCAGCCGGCGCAACGCAAAGGGCAACCTTGAAACCACAAGGCAAATCGTTTGCCCGGTCCTTCGGCTTCCGTGCATGCAACGATTTGTGCGACGCGAATCATCATGACGCGAACGCCCGCCAGAGAATTCGATGCTGTTCCGGGTTCAATTGCTCGGCGCGCGTTGACGCGGCAAGGCCTAATCGGGCCAGCAATTCATCAACGGCGGACTTTTCGCGGCGACCGCTGGGCCAACCTGTGAGCGCCGCTCGCAACGATTTGCGCTTGTGCACATACAAATCGCGCAGAAATGTCCGAAAGGCCGGCACATCGCCGACTTGTTCACGTTTCGCGGGATCAGGCTTAATCAGCACAATAGCCGAATCCACCAGCGGCCTGGGCCAAAACACCGTCGGCGCGAGCTTTCGCACCACCTCGGCATGGGCCACGCTTTGCAGTAGCACGGACAATGCTCCGTAGTGTTCCGAGCCGACCGTCGCCGTCATACGCTCGGCAATTTCCCATTGCACCGTGACGACCATCCGCTCCGGCACCGGGCCGTGAATCAGGAAATTGGCGATCACCGGCGTCGCTACCGAGTAAGGCAGATTGGAGATGAGCTTGAACGTCGAACACGAATGCCGCTGCCGCATCTCGTCGATCTTGGCGATAACGTCCGGGTTCAGCGCGTTTTTGTTGCGCAACACATCGGCGTTGATGATCTCGACCTTGAGATTGTTCGGTAGCAGATCGCTGACTAACTGATTGAGATCCGAATCGATTTCCACGCCGACGACCGCGCCGGCCTGCTTCGCCAACCGTACTGTGAGACTACCGGTGCCGCAACCGACTTCGAGAATGAGGTCGCTTGGCTGTAGCTCGGCCGCGTCCACCAACACATCGAGCAGATTTAAGTCAATGAGGAAGTTCTGCCCGAGCTGGCTCTTGGGCCGCACGCCGTACTCGGCCAGGCGGGCGCGGATGAAGCCGAGCGTGTGGCG
>JANNLP010000700.1:0-5666 GCA_031396905.1 Gemmataceae bacterium | reverse complement strand
CAGACTTGGCCACTTTGCGCGATCGCACGAAAAATCGATTTGCACAGATCATCTATGGCGTGCTGGCGATGGGTTGGCGGAACTCGGCCAAGCACTGGCATCAGTACGAAACGGCGTACAATCTATTGGCCGGCATTGCGACGCCGCTCGTGATTTCGGTGCATACGGTGGTGAGTTTTGACTTCGCCGTCGCCGTGGTGCCGGGCTGGCATGCGACAATCTTTCCGCCGTATTTCGTGGCCGGGGCTATCTTCGCGGGCTTCGCGATGGTGCTGCTGCTTGCGATTCCTATCCGCGCAATTTACAAACTGGAAGACTTCATCACGATCAAGCACCTGGAAAACATGGGCAAGATCATGCTGGCGACCGGCTTGATCGTGTCGTATGGCTACGCGATGGAAGTGTTCACGGCTTTCTATACCGCGAACACCTACGAAGAATACCTGATGCACAACCGCATGTTTGGACCCTATTCGCACTTGTATTGGGCGCTGTGGGTATGCAATCTGGTGGTGCCACAAGTGTTGTGGTTCAAGAAGGCGCGGACCAATGTGTACATTTTGTTTGGCGTGTCGCTGGTTGTCAGTGCCGGGATGTGGCTAGAACGGTTCGTCATCATCGTCGTCAGCCTGAGCCGCGACTTCATGCCGTCAGCGTGGGGTGCCTATCGCGGCACAATGTGGGATTGGTCCATGTACGTCGGCACCATTGGCCTGTTCTTCACGTTGCTATTTCTGTTTGTCCGCTTCCTGCCGATGATCTCGATATTTGAGATGCGGACTTTGTTGCCGGAGGCTCATCCTCACGAACACAACGTGGAGGGGCCATGAGCCGGGAAATCCCCATCTATGGCCTGGTGGCCGAGTTCGACAGCCCGACGCAACTGCTGGATGCCGCCCGCGCTGCCAGGCAAGCCGGTTATACGCGCACCGATGCCTACTCGCCCTTACCGATTGAAGGCATGGCCGGGGCGGTGGGGGGGGGGCATTCGCGGCTGCCCGTGCTGGTGTTTCTCGGTGGGTTGATCGGCGGTGTCGCCGGCTACTTTCTGCAGTATTTCACAGCCTTACATGCTTATCCATTCAACATTGGCGGACGGCCGCTGAACTCCTGGCCGGCGTTCATCCCGGTCACGTTTGAATGTACTATTCTCGGCGCGGCCCTGACAGCCGTTTTCGGTATGTTGGCGCTGAACGGCTTGCCGATGCCGTATCACCCGTTGTTTCACGTGTCGAGGTTTGCCCGAGCCAGTCGCGATCGCTGCTTCCTCTGTATTGAGGCTCGCGATCCCATCTTTGATGAACACCAGGCCCGAACGTTTCTGGAGTCGTTGCACCCAACCGCCGTCGAGGAGGTGCCGGCGTGATTCGGCGTTTGTTTACGGTGATTCTCATTGTGGCTGGCGGCGGCTGCCAGCCCGGCCTCAATACACAGCCGCGGATTGGCAGGCCGGACAGTGCCAGCACGTTTTTCACTGATGGGCAATCCAATCGACCCATGGAGTCCGGAACCATCGCACATGGCCAACTTGCGGATGAAACGCCTCGAATCACGGGAAAGTCGAACGATGAGCATGTGCGCGAGATTCCATCGCCGATCACTGAAGCAATGTTGCTACGCGGTCAGGAGCGGTTCAACATCAATTGCGCCCAGTGCCACGACCGCACCGGATCGGGTAGCGGCAAGGTGGTTTTGCGCGGGTTGATCAAGCCACCGTCGTATCACACGGATGATTCGCGCGGATTGAAGCTGCGCGGACAGAAGGTCAAACTCGCGGACGTGCCAGCGGGCTATATCTTTGATGTGATTACCAATGGTTACGGTGCGATGGCTTCTCACGGCGATATTGTCACTGTCGATGACCGCTGGGCGATCATCGCCTACATTCGCGCGCTGCAATTGACGACCAACGAGGGCGACAATGATCGCTGAAGCCCTTCGTTCCTACCTATGGGCATATTGTTGCGTGGCGGCGATTCCATTGGGGTCGCTCGCGCTTCTGTGTTTGCAACATCTCACGGGCGGCGCGTGGGGCATCATCACGCGGCGGCCAATGGAGGCCGCGGTGCGGACATTGCCGCTCGTTGCCCTGATGTTCGTGCCGATTGCTCTACTAGGTGAGGAATTGTATCCGTGGCTCACCGGCGAATACAACGTGCCGTTTCCCAAGAACTTGTATTTGAACTTGGAGTGGTTCCGCATCCGCGCGGCTAGTTACTTCGCGGTGTGGATAGGGCTCGGTTTCCTGCTGAACTCGTGGTCGCGCCAGCAGGATCAAAGCAACTCGCCACGGCTGGAGCGTCGATTCCGTTTGCTGGCCGGGCCAGGACTTGGTTTGTACGGCCTGTGCATCACATTTGCAGCGATTGATTGGGTGATGTCGCTGGAGCCGGAGTGGTTTTCGAGCATCTTCGGCGTGTTGTTCGGTATCGGGCAGATCCTCTCGGCATTTGTCTTTGCCATCCTGGTCGTGCTGAAGCTTGTGGAGAAACCACCGTATCGCGGCGTGTTGGTCGCCGGCCATCTGCGTGACCTCGGGAGCTTGTTGCTCGCTTTTATCATGATTTGGGCGTACCTCGGCGTGTCGCAGTTGATCCTGATCTGGTCGGCGAATCTGAAAGAAGAAGCGCCGTACTACTTGGCGCGATCACAACACGGCTGGCAATATGTGGCGACGGTTGTGGTGCTGTTCCAGATCGTGTTGCCGTTCCTGATGCTGCTCACGCGTGACGGCAAACGCAATCCACAATTGTTAGGAAGGGTGGCCACCATCGTACTGGCGACGCGATGCCTGGACATGTACTGGTTGATCGCGCCGGCTCGGCCGCTCCACTCAAAAACCGTGTTTTGGACCGACCTGATCGCCTTGCCGTTGTTGGCCGTGCCGTGGTTCTATTATTTCAATTGGCAACTGCATCGCCGGCCGTTGTTGCCGCTGAACTTGGATACCAGCGCCGCGGAGGATCATCATGGCTGAACGCCACGACGACATCCGTTTCGAGCCGCGCGACGTAAACGTCGGGCGGGTGGTGTGGCTTTTGGTCGGCTTGTCCGCGTTACTGGCGGTGGCGATGTTGGGCTTGTGGTTAACTCAATCGCTTTTTGTCCCGCCACGGACAGCAAAACAGCAGCAGTTACCCCCGGAACCGCGCATTGAAGGCATCGGCCTGGATGAGGCGACGCACTCGGTGGCAAATAGCGATTTGCCGACATCGGCCAGGTCACAGCGCATACGTGAGGACGAGATGCTACGAAAAGGTTGGACGGACGCGGCCGGTAAGAAACACCCGCCGATCACCGAGGCGATGAAGCGATTGGTCGAAAGGGAACGTCGGCGATGAATGTGTTTATGTTGACTTTGATGTTGAGCGTCGGCCAATCGACGGGGCACGATGCGCCCGTGGGCGCGGGTCGCGCTTCCAGTGTCCGGCCTGTCGAGTTGAATGGTGCGGGCGTTGAACAGAAACTGGGGCAACAACTGCCGACCGAGCTTCCGCTCCGCGATGAATCCAATGAATTGGTGGCGCTGGAGAAATACCTGGGCGAACGGCCGGTGATCCTTGTGCTGGCTTACTATAAGTGTCCGATGCTGTGCACGGAAGTGTTGAATGGGCTATTCGATAGTTTGCCGAAGTCGGGTTTGAGTCCGGATCAATATGAAATCGTGGTTGTCAGCTTTGACGCCCGTGAAACGCCGGAAATGGCCCATGCGAAGCGTAAACAATACCTGGAGAACTACGGTCGTCCGCGGTTGGATCAGCGAGTTCACTTCTTGACGGGTGTACAGGAATCGATTGATGTGCTCACCAAGTCGGTGGGCTTCGGCTATGGCTATGATCCCAATTCGGATCAGTTCGCCCATCCGGGCATGATCACGTTGCTGACGCCGCAGGGGAGAATTGCACGATATTTCTTCGGCGTTCGCTTTCAGCCACGCGATTTGCGGCTCGGTTTGGTCGAAGCGAGCGACGGCAAGATCGGCACGCTTAGCGATCAGATCGTATTGTTTTGCCTCTACTATGATCCGGACGGGGCGACCTATGCGGCCTCCGTGATGCGCATCGTGCGGCTCGCTGGCGGAATCACCATCGCAATGATCATTGGCTATGTCTGGCTGATGCGGCGACGAGAGCGACTTCGTCTACTTCGACAGGCCAGCACATGATCCTCGCCGAGCTAGACTGGTTTCCACCGCAAGCGTCAACAATTGCGCCGGAAATTGACGCGCTGTACGCTTTTATCATCAGTGTTACTGTCGCCGTCAGTACGATTACGGCCCTGATTCTGTTTTTCTTCGCCATCCGCTACCGCCGCCGACGGCCTGATGAGGTACCGGAGCCGATACACGGATCGCTGAAGTTGGAATTGGCGTGGACGCTAATTCCCATGGCGTTTGTCATCGTGATGTTTGTTTGGAGCGTGCGACTGTATTTCCGCATGATTATCGCGCCGGATAACGCGATGGAGATCTACGTGACGGGCCGACAATGGATGTGGAAGGTGCAACATCCGGATGGCCAGCGCGAGATCCTAGGGTATCTGCCTTCGGCTGAGCCGGAGCAACAGGATCGAGGTTCGGAGATGCACATTCCGGTCGGCGTACCGGTGAAGATTATTCTCACCAGTGAAGACGTGATTCACAGCTTCTTCGTGCCAGCGTTCCGGCTCAAGCAAGACGCTGTGCCGGGACGGTACACCACGCTGTGGTTCCAAGCGTCGAAGCCCGGCCGCTTTCGTATGTTCTGTGCCGAGTACTGTGGAATGAATCACGCCAAGATGGGTGGCTGGATTATCGCACAGGAGCCGACCGAGTATCAGCAGTGGCTATCCAGCTCGGCCGATCGCTCATTGGCGCTGCGTGGCCGACAGCGGTTCCTGCAGTTCCAGTGTATCAGTTGTCACTCGGCCGACGCCGACGCGCGCGGCCCCGTATTGGAGGGCATGTTTCGCCAGAAACGCGCCATGCAGGACGGCTCAACGTTCAGCGCCGATGACGCCTATTTGCGCGAGTCGATCCTGAATCCCCGAACCAAGATCGCGGCCGGGTTCCTACCAATCATGCCCACATTCCAAGGTCAGATCAACGAAGATGAGCTTATGGAGTTGATAGCGTATTTGAAATCACTGAAACGTGGCGACATTCCACCGCGAAATGAGACTGCCGATCCGCCCGCCGTGAAACCCGAGCCGGCTGAGCTGCCGCCTTCGCCGGAGCCGATGAAACCATGAGCAGCGCCTCGTACATTCCGCCGAAGCAAGACCCCGTGCCGGTGCCCGATGACCTCGGCCCGGAGACGCGCATCGACTACATCAACGTGGCCTGGGGCGTACGCTCTTGGCTGCTCACCACCGACCACAAGCGCATTGCGCTGCTGTATTTGTTTTCCGTGACGGCCATGTTCTTTCTCGGCGGCGCGTTCGCGGTGCTGATTCGTCTCGAGTTGCTGACACCCAAAAGCGATTGGTTCGAGCCGGATACTTACAACCGCATGTTCACCATGCACGGCATTGTCATGGTGTTCTTCTTCCTGATCCCGGCAATCCCGTCGATCCTCGGTAACTTTATGCTGCCAATCATGATTGGGGCGAAAGACCTGGCGTTTCCCAAGCTGAATCTGGCCAGTTGGTACGTCTACATGCTCGGTTGCACGCTCACGCTTTGTGGG
>JANNLP010000346.1:0-14638 GCA_031396905.1 Gemmataceae bacterium | reverse complement strand
ACCAGCGTCACTGGCGGGCCGTTGCGTTGCGTTGTCAAATAGGCGATGCCTGCGTCAATTGTCGGAGGCTGAATCGGTAAGCCAACAGGTTCTCCGTGCGACCATCCCGGAGCCAGCTTCCGACCATGTGTTCGGTCGATTACCAATCGCCACTGCCGCAAACGACCTCCGGTGATGGCGACCAGCGAATCATCATCGGCGGCAAGAACCAAAGATCGTTGCGGCGAGGCGTCGATCGGTGGATTGATCGTCTCGGCCAGTATGAACATTGGCCCATCCGATGCGTTGCCTTGCCGTAAGCCGAAAACACCGAGCGTCCCACGATCTCCCGCCGTGGCCAAGCGTTCGGCATTGTAGGCTGGCGGAAAACACGTCCAACCTGCCATTCGTGCGCGATCCAACGGCACGGCCGTGGCGAGCGGCCCATCCGGCAAGCGGAATAACTCCAATGCCGTGTCCGCAACGCCATCGGCGGTCTCCAGCAACAAACCGGTGTCACCATTGCTCAGTGGGAAGATCGTCGGTTCACGGCGCAAAGAACCCGGTGCGTGACCAGTTGTAAATGTGGCGACGCATCGTGGCGCACCATCATCCGGCATGGCATCCAGCACAAATATCTGTTGTGCCCGCGCGGGAACATAAAGCCTCGATGTGCCCGGCCGTGTTCCGATGCCGCCCGCCAGCGATTGGCCCGTCGCGAACACGCCGAGCAGTTCACCCGTGCGCGCATCAATACTTAATACGTTGCCGATGGATCCGGCCAGCGCGACGAATACTCGTCCTGCTACGACAACTGGCGGCCCGACGGGGAGCGACTCCAATGGTTGCAACCAGGCGATGTCGCCTGTGTTGGAATCACGTGCCGATATTGATAACGGCTCTGTCGACACGACGAGCCAGCGCGATTCATCCAATTTGAGCGGCGGCCAGGCGGCATCCGCACCCAGTCGATCAGCCCATGCAATTCGCCCTGTCTTGGCGTCGAGGGCGGCTAACACTCCGCGTGCCAAAGTCGGGATGCGCAATCCTGGCCCGAGCGCTTTTGGCCCCGGCAGGATGCCAGAGGATGCTATTTTGCTGCTTGGTTGCGCTGCTTGATGTTTCTCGATGTAATTGACTAAGCCGCGCAGTTTTTCTGTCGCGCGGGCTAACTCGATCTTGATCGCTGGGTCGTTGGCAAAGCCGGCGCGTCGGATCAACTCCTGCGCCGCCTCAACATCGGGTCGAGCTAGCCGTAACAACTTAAAGATCTCGTCCTTGGCGACGGCCCTGGCCTTTTCGACATTCAGTGCTGACGCCAACTCGTCCACTTTTTGCTTGGACGGTGCCACCGGGGTGCCGGACGGGGCATAGCGCTCAACCAATGCCAGCGCTTGTCGCGCAAGCTTCTCTTTTACGTGTGCCAGTTCCGGCTTCTTGTCGGCAATAAGTTCCCGGCCTTCGTTGACAAGGTCATCCAGCGCTTTGAGCGCGGAGACGTAAACGTCGGCGCGTTTGTCTTTCAGAAACGGGCCACTCTCCTGCTCGCGGACGAACCGGCTCACGGCGTTTAACGCATCCTCCGAGGCCGGCGGCACCAGCGTTGCCTGCCGCCGCACCTTGGCCAACTCGGCAAGAAAACGATACTCGCCGATGCGAATGGCACGTGGATACTCGGTGGCTAATGCCGTATAACGGTCAGCGGCTTTGCCGAACTCTTCCTTGGCGAATGCCTGCGACGCCTCCTCGACCAGCCGCTCTTCCGCGCGGGCGAATCGCTGCACAATCGTCGCAATACCCCAGCCGACTCCGCCCACCACGAAGACGGCCAGCGCAATCACCAACATTCGCCGCGAGCTTTTTTTCGGCGCATTATCAAGGAACAGCGGCGCGGCCGAAACTGGATGAATACGCTCTTCTACGATCTGATGTCGCTTTGGGTTTTCCAGCACCGGCGCATCATCGTCGATTACGGAAACCGGCGGCGGAGCATCACGCCAATCGAACAGGGGTGCCGGCTCCTCGATGCGCAAGGCAGCGGCTGTCGGCGGCATCGGGGAACTGGCCGCGACTAGTTCAGGCTTCGTGGGCGATTCGACGAGAAACACGGCCCGGCAATCGGCCTCCATACACCGCATGCGCTTCCCGTACATATCCGGCTTGAGTCGATAGGTCGTGCCACATTCCGGGCACGCGGAGATAATGAGATCATTGGCCACGGTCGGGCCTCAAAACAGGGCGAGATGAGTATTTGAGCATTGTAAGACGTGAGATTGCAACCAGCCAACAAGCTGTTGCCGAGGTCCGTGCCCCCGAGTGTTGCAACGAGACCACGGTTGAAGCGGGCTTTGAGGTCGACGTTTGTTTAGAGCGAAGGGGGTGCCCTCTCCAAAAGATACAAATGGAGCGAAAAGACTTGCCTCATGAGTGTAACTAAGTGTGCGACAACAAGTTGTGGCAAACCAGTCTTGTTGGCCGGTTATTGAAGCGGTCGAGAAAAGACACATTCAAACCGAAGAGTGACGCGGCAAGAATTGGCGTGCGACCTGGAGGGGGCGTTTTCTTGCAAAGCAGGAACCCCGGCAAAAGCACTTTCACGCCTTCATCCGCTTGGACACCGCCGACAACATCTCACCTTCGTCGGGAAACACGCCGGTTTTGAGTTTCGAGTACAGCAACTCGCCATTTACAGTCAACTCGAAGCAGCCGCCGCCGGAGGGGATCAACCGGTAGCTGGTGATTTTCTGTTTGAGGCTATCCAACAACTTTGCCGTCAAACTGACGGCCTGCGGCTCATAGTTTCACAGAGAGCAGTATTTCAACTCCACTTCCATGGTAACCTCCTTCGGACGGGCGAAGTTCATTTCATCACGGCATTTCCACTTTCGCCTTTACGGTGCCGACGGGCAGGCATGACTTGGATGTGCAGGCCACGCATTTCAGGTTGGCCTCGACATTTCCGGTCGCACCGGCTTTGCGCTTAATTTTGGCCGTGATGGTGATTTCTTTTTCATACGTAATGTAGTCGCCGAGCACTTTGTCTACGACCGTCTTGCCCTTCGGGTAATCGACGCTGACCACGTCGGCACCGGTAAATGTCAGCACTGACTTGCTGGCATCCAGGTCCGAATTGCCAATCGGATTGGCGTAAATGTGGTAATCCTTCTCGATCTTGACGGTTAGGGTGACCTTCTGGCTGCCATCCGCCGCCGGCTTCTCGGCCTTGGCAGTCGCGGTCACAACCTTCTCCGTCGTCTTCGACGCGCTCTTGGGCGCCTGGCCCGGCGTCAGCATCACACAAACCATCATCAACATTCGCAGCATGGCAGACCTCCTTGCGACGTTGGAATTATAGCATACCGAATCCAAATGCAGCGTTGGTCGCCTCCTGCCCTTGTCTTACAATCTCTCAAACTCGCATCCCGGCATTCGAGGGCATTCAAGTGGCCACTGTTGCACCCACATCATCATCGGCCCCGCCGATGGGCTTTGGCCTCAGGCTCAACCTGTCCGCGATGATGTTCCTGCAATTCGCCATCTGGGGGGCTTGGTTTGTGGTGCTGGGAAACTACCTCGGCCACATCGGCTTCGGCAAATGGATCGGCAGCATATACGGGACTATGGCGCTGGGCACCATATTGGCGCCGCTGATCGTGGGTCAAATTGCCGACCGATTCATGCCAAGCCAAGTCCTCATGGCGATTCTGCATCTAGCCGGTGCCGGAGTACTCTATTGGATGGCACAAATCACGCCGGCCGCGCTGGCCGCTGGAGGGGAGACCACGCCCGAGATCATTCAACAGGCGGCGGACCGCTTCTACTATGTGGCATTGATTTACGCTTTGATTTACTCACCCACATTGGCCCTTTCGAACACGATCGCGTTTACACACGTGCCGAATGGTCAACGTGACTTCCCCAGCATCCGCGTCTTCGGCACCATCGGTTGGATCGCCGCCAACATGATCGTGGGCATGGCCCTGCCGAAGTTTGCCGATCAACTTTCAAGTTGGACAAAGCTCCCAGTTGCCAGTTTCCTCGATCCCAAGATCACCAATGTGCCAATCTTGTTCGCGGCTTGTTTATCAGCTGTTCTCGGCGTGTGGAGCTTACTGCTTCCGCACACGCCGCCGAAGGGACAAGCTGGCGACGCGCTGCCTTTCCTCAAGGCCGCTGGCTTGCTTAAGCAGCCTTCGTTCGCGGTGTTCTTTGGCGTGTCGTTCGTCATTACTATTGTGCTGGCCTTTTATTACGGTTTCACGGGCCTGTGGCTGGAAAAGAAAATCGGTGTCGTGGATGTGGCATCAACGATGACCATCGGCCAGTGGTCGGAAATGTTGTTATTGCCGTTCTTGCCGTTCTTTCTTTATCGCTTTGGCATGAAGTGGGTCTTAGCCATTGGCATGGCGGCCTGGGGCATTCGCTACTACCTCTTCGCGATAGCCCGGCCGGATTGGGCAACGGTCAATGCACCTTGGTACGACGCAGCCACAGGCTTCGGCACCACGCCGATCAACCCGGTCATCCTGACGTTGGCATTCCACGGTGTCTGTTATGACTTTTTCTTCGCGGCCGCCTTCATTCATGTGGATAATGAATCACCGCGCGAGATTCGCGGCAGCGCCCAGGCGCTGTTTACGTTTCTTACCTATGGCCTCGGCATGTGGCTGGGAAATGTCCTTTCGGGGAAACTCGCATTCGCCGTCAGCCATGAACTCAATGGCGAAACCGGCTGGCAATCGTACCTCAAACTCATGTTCACCGACTTTCAGCCCGATGATCCGAATCTCATCGCCAAAGCCATGGATTGGCAAACCTTCTGGACCGTGCCTGCCGTCGGCGTGCTGGTCTCGATGTTGATCTTCATCGCATTCTTCCGCTTGAGGACAAACGCAACTCGAGCGAACCGCATGGGGAGTGATGAGTGATTCAGGCCATCCTGTTTGATTTTGGCAACGTCATCGGCTTTTTCGACCATCGTCGAGCCACGAAGAGGTTTGCGCCGATGTCGGCCATGTCGGAAGGTGAAATGTTGGAGGCCATTTACGATGGCCAACTCGAACACGCCTTCGAGTCCGGCAACATCACGGGTAAAGAATTCCTACACCAGGTCCGCGACCTCATCGGGTATCGCGGCACCATCGAAGATCTGCACGCGGGTTTCGTGGATATCTTTACGCCCAACCCGCCGGTGCAGTCGCTTATTCCGGCCTTGGCGAAGCGTTATCGACTGGTGTTGGCCAGCAATACAAACGACCTGCACTCCACCAAGTATCTGCAAACATTCGCCGACACATTAAAACACTTCCACGCCCTCGGCATGAGCTGGCAAGCCGGCGTCCGTAAGCCGCGGGCCGAGTTCTTCCAATACTGCTTGCGACTCGCAGGATGCGAAGCTGCCGAGGCGGTGTTTGTCGACGATGTCGAAGTTAACATCGACGGAGCTGCCGCCGTCGGCATCCACTGCGTGCATTACGAACCCGGCATGAATCTCGCCGCGGAGTTGAAACAAGTCGGCGTTTCCGTTGACTGAACTTTGCACCCGCGTTTCGGAACGTGTTGCTTTTGTCCGCCATCGCGAACCTGCCGTGCGTTGCCCCGGAGGGGCGGCCGTTAATAGCCAGGGGTGGAGCGCTTCGCGGAACCCCTGGAATCTGGAAACACAAGATGTTCAAGCCCCGAAAGGGCGACCGATTCTGTCGCCCTTTCAGGGCTTGAACCAAGGGTGGTGATCGTTTCCAGGGGTTGCGCTTCGCTTCACCACTGGCTGTTGACGGTCGCCCGCTTCGGGGCTGAAATCCAAGACATAAGATACCTGACGAGGCCGACTCCCACATTCGCATAAGAGAACATCCCATGACTACGCTCGAACGTCAGGACCCCGCCGTTTTTGCCGCCATTCAGGGCGAACGCCGGCGGCAACAAGTCGGGTTGGAGATGATCGCCTCGGAAAACTACACAAGTCCGGCGGTGATGGAATGCCAGGGGTCGGCACTGACGAACAAGTATGCCGAAGGGTATCCCGGCAAACGCTATTATGGCGGTTGTGAGCATGTCGATGAAATCGAAAAGCTGGCTATTGAACGGGTGCTCAAGATTTTTGGAGCCGAGCGGGCCAATGTACAGCCACATTCCGGTGCTCAAGCCAACATGGCTATCTTCCTGGCGGCACTTTCGCCCGGTGACACGATTCTTTCCATGGACCTTGCCCACGGCGGGCACCTCACGCACGGGATGAAGCTCAACTTTTCCGGCAAGTACTTTAAGATCGTGCATTACGGTGTCACGCAGTCGGAGGAGCGCATCGATTTCGATCAGGTCGCCGAGTTGGCGCGGACGCACCACCCTAAACTCATCATCGCGGGAGCCAGCGCCTATCCGCGCTTTCTCGACTTCGCCAAGTTTGGCGCGATTGCCAAGGAAGTCGGCGCATTGTTGATGGTGGACATGGCTCATATTGCGGGCCTGGTCGCGGTCAAGCTGCATCCGGACCCGGTGCCGCACGGCGATTTCGTTACTTCAACGACGCACAAGACTCTGCGCGGCCCGCGGGCCGGCTTCATTCTTTGCAAGAATGATTGGGGCCCGAAGATCAACTCGGCCGTGTTTCCCGGCGTCCAAGGCGGGCCATTGATGCATGTGGTTGCCGCCAAAGCGGTGGCGTTTGGCGAAGTGCTGCAACCCAGCTTTGCCAAGTACATGAAACAAACACTGGCCAACGCCCAAGCCGTGGCCGAAGGAATACAAAACGCGGGCTTCCGCATCGTATCTGGCGGCACCGACAACCACCTGTTGCTTGTCGATGTCGCATCAAAAGGCGTAACCGGTAAAGTTGCCGAGAAGGCGCTCGACGCCGCCGGGATCACCGTCAACAAGAACATGATCCCATTCGACACCCGGCCGCCATTAGACCCCTCCGGCATCCGCGTCGGCACGCCGGCCTTGACCACGCGCGGTATGAAAGAACCCGAGATGAAACGCATCGCTGGCTGGATCGCCGGTGTGCTGAATGCGCCCGAGGATGCGGCCGTGCAAACGCGAACACGCGGCGAAGTCGAATCGCTATGTCAACAATTCCCGGCACCGACAGAAGAATCACTTTAGACGACACGAGATTGGTTGCGAAGTGTCGCGGCGCCATGCCCAAAACTGTTTACAATCTTTAGCCCTCAGTTGGATCGCTCTCCAAGCCGTATTGTTGAATTCGCTTGCGCACTGTGGCACGATCCAGACCAAGCCATTCTGCGGCGAGGCTGCGGTTGCCACGGGTGCGACGCAGGACTTCGTCGATCAGAACAGGCTCGATGATATTCTGCAACTCGGCTGTGAGATTGGTGATTTTGGGATTGGCTGCAAGGAGTTGCCGCAGCCATTGACGCACGGCCAGCGAAAGGTGATCATCTCCGCCGGCGCAGGCGGAGTATGGTTCGTGAAAGTGCTCGGGAAGTAATGGACCACCACGGGCAACGATCGACGCCCGTTCCAATGCGTTGCGAAATTCGCGAACGTTGCCCGGCCATTTCTGTTGCTGAAGATACACAAGCGTCGCCGGCGGCAACGGCGGGCTGTCAGGGGCAAGTTGATTGAGAAAATGGCGGGTGAGAACTGGAATGTCATCAAGCCGCTCGCGCAGGGCAGGCAAATGGATGCGAAACCCATTGAGGCGGAAAAACAAGTCCCGGCGAAACTTCCCGTCCGCAACCAGCGCTTCCAAATCACAATTGGTTGCCGCGATGATGCGGAAGTCCAATCGCAACGGCTCGTCGCCGCCGACAGGCAGTACTTCGCCGAGTTCCAGTGCGCGCAGCAATTTGACTTGTACTGTCAGGGGAAGCTCGGCCACTTCGTCCAGAAACACAGTGCCGCGTTGGGCGCGGGCCAGCAGTCCCACACGGTCGTCGTCAGCACCGATAAATGCACCCCGAACATGACCGAAGAGTTCGCTTTCCACCAGCGCCGGGTTCAGAGCAGCCGCATGCGCCGGCAAAAACGCCCCGCTGGATCGAGAACTATGGCGATGCAGCGCTCGGGCAACCAGTTCCTTGCCGACACCGCTTTCGCCGGTAATCAAAACGCAAGCTGAATGTGGCGCCACCATGGCGATGCGCTTGAAAACACCTTGCATGACGGCCGATTGACCGACCATTTCTTCATCGGTATTGAATCCGATATTGAGAGCGGTCGGCGTTGATGATCGCAAATGTTGTGCATTCTGGGCGGTGCGTAAAGCCTGTGCCAAATCAAATGGCTTGACGAGGTAATCGAACGCGCCGCCCTTCAATGCGCGCACGGCAGTGGCCAGGTCGCCAAAGGCCGTCATGATGACTACAGGCACGCTGGCGTGGAGATGTCGTATACGCTCCAGGGCCGTGACGCCGTCCATGCCTGGCAGACGAACATCAAGAAATGCCACGTCCGGCGGCCGATCCGCAATCAACCGAAGACCTTCTTCCGCGCTCGCGGCCACCGCCGTTTCGTAACCCTCTGAACGCAAGGCGCGGCCGAGCGCCCAGCAAACGGATTCTTCATCATCGATAATAATGGCACGGCGTGTCATGTGAGACAACAATCTCGGGCAGGAGTGGTTTGCGGCGTTGTGGTCGCCGATGCAGGAATCAAGACACGAAATCGTGTGCGATTGTGAAATCGGTCCCAGGTCGCTCGGCCGTGAAGTGAATCAACGACCTTGCGGACCACGGACAGTCCGAGACCAATGCCGTTGGGCTTGCCGGTGACGAACGGATCAAAAATCTCATCGGCAATTGCGGCTGGCGGCCCCGTTCCAGTGTCGGTAACCGTGATGACAAACCGATGCTCGACAATCGCAACTCGCAATTCCACCTGTCCTTCAGGCCCCGCTGCATCCACGGCATTATCCAACAAGTTGATCAGCAGTTGCAAGATCTGGCTGCGCTCGGCGACAAGATCGGGCAACTGTTCCGCGACATCCACCTGAAGTTGGATTCCCAAATGCCGGCAACGCGGGTGGACCAAGTCGACGGCATCGCGGACGATGTCGGCCAGTTGGATGGCCTCGTTCGGCTCGTGCGGTTGGCGGCCCAGTTGCAGGAACCGCTGCAACTGCATTTCAATTAATGTGAGCTGTCGTTGGGCCACGCGAATTGGTTCATCCAGTGTCGTGGAAGATTCTCGTTCTAACAGCTGAAGCGCCAACTTGGCACCGGTAACGCCGTTGCGCAACTGATGGGCCAATCCTCCAGACATTTGGCCCAATACGCGCCAGCGTTCGGCCTCACGCAGAGATTCCTGCATCGACTGCAATTGTTCGGCCATTTGATTAACCGAAGCAGCCAGGTCGCGCAGTTCATCATTACGTTCCGGCAGTGGCAACGGTTGAAAGTCTCCGGCCGCGATTCGCCGAGTTTGCAGCTCAAGATCGCGAATCCGGTTGACAAAGCGATTGCCCAAAAGCAACGTCAGGGCGATGGCAATGGTGAGGCCGACAATGCCGAACAACCAGACGGGGCGAACCGCGGCCGACACAGACTCATTCCAACGGCTTACTGGATATAGGATCAACAGAGCGCCTTCCTGATTTCGCGCGCCGGCAGATCGATGATGAATACGCACAAAGTACTCTGTGCCGTTCACATCGATTGGCTGGCCTAACTCGTCACCCCGGCGCGATGACGCAACCTGTTCAACGACGTGTTCATTCGGAATGTTCGCCATGGTTGAGATCGCCGGCTGCTGCGGCAGGAACAAACAAAACTCTGCGCCGGTGAGGCCTTTCATTTGATTCAGCACCGCGTCGGTCAACGGGAAGTGGGCACGGTCGATGGTGGCCACCATGTCGTTCAGCCGAGAATGCAGTTCGCCACTCTCGCTGCGAATCGTTTCCCAAATAATGACCCCGATCACAAGCACCATGACGGCCAGCACCGCAACAAATGGGACGAAAAACTGTGCTCGCGTGCCGAATCTCATGCTTATTTATGCGTCCAATACGCCCCTTAATTGACGCTGGTGATTGATTCACCAGTGCTGGCGATCCACTTACCACCGGGTGGATTGAAAACAGTTGAAAGCCACCGAAAGTAATGGGCCTATTGAATACCATTGCCCGTAGGCGCGCTCTGTGCTTTGTGCTCGCCCAGTGCCTTCGCAGGATTATCTAATGAACACCCTGTTGCGATATGATACGCGATCATCGAAAAGGTTTCTCCAAATGACGACGCGCTGCAAGTCTCGCCCAGCTTTTACGTTAATCGAACTGTTGGTGGTCATCGCCATCATCGCGATTCTGATCGGATTGTTGCTCCCCGCAGTTCAGAAGGTGCGCGAAGCGGCGGGCCGGACGCGTTGCCAAAACAATATCAAGCAGATCGCGCTCGCGGTTCATAGCTTCGAATCGGCGAACGGCGCGTACCCGCCGAGCATGAATGCGCCTGTCGGGGGCACATTTCCGACCAGCAATGGCTCCTGGGGTGTCCAAGGCCGAATTCTGAATTACATCGAGCAGAGCGGTGCCGCCTCCCGCGTGGACATCGAAGTGGGCTATGACCAACCGCCAAACAGTACGACTGGTGTGGGACAGATGCGGGTTCCAGTTTATATGTGCCCTGCGGAAGTCAGTGACCAGGTACGGCTCAAGGCGGATGGCTCGCCGAACTCCTACCCGCTCAACTATGCTTTTAACTTTGGCACCTGGTTCGTTTACGACCCGGCCACGGGCCGAGGCGGAGATGGTTGCTTCTTCCCCAATGCGAAGGTGCGGCCCGGAGACGTCCAGGACGGTTCGAGCAACACACTTATGGTTGCCGAGGTCAAATCGTTCACTCCGTACTCCCGAAACGGCGGGTCGCCGCCGGCCACGCCACCGACGACGGTCGCTCAAGTCGCCGCGCTGGTGTTGGCCGCCCCGGATAAGAAAATGGGGCCGACTCCGAACGACTGCACCGGTCACACAGAGTGGCCAGATGGGGCCATCCATCACAGCGGGTTCACGACCGTGCTTCCTCCAAATACCCGCGTTGAAGTCACGCACAACGGCATTTTCCATGACGCCGATTTCAATTCGCGACGGGAAGGCAGTAGCGCCACCAGCCCGACCTACGCGGCAATTACCGCTCGAAGCTACCATCCCGAGATCGTAAACGTCGCTCTGATGGACGGCTCCGTGCGCCCGGTACGCAAGGGGATTAACCAAGCCATATGGCGGGCAATAGGAACAAGAAAAGGCGGAGAAGTGGTCAGTGACTTTTAAAACGAGCGTAAGGAGACATGCCTTAAGCGCCGCACCAAAGGCATGGCAGCGGCGTTGACGATAGCAGTCGACTGCAGTCAATTGCAGAACGGCCAGCCAAGACTGAGCGCTTGCTGCCACCGCGTTGCGGTGTTAATTAACCCACGCCGGGGATAACGAGCGGTTGGTCGGCTGACGAAAGCGGGTAGACGATAAACGACTGCATGCGCCAACGGCCATCGGACTCTTTGACCCATTTCGATTTGCACAGGAAGAAGTTCTCTTCGATTAAGCCATCGGCCTTGAGCTTGAATTGAAACGACGCGTCGGCTCGCTTGCGAGTCTCGTCGAACGACAACACTTGTTCACGCCAGACGACCATATCGCGGACGTTGCGTGACTTGCCGATGGACTCGCACAAGCGACGAAACTCCGCTTTGTTGACTGCGTTGTACCGAAAGTCCGCGGCAAAGTGTACGAAGATCGCATCGAAATCACGCGTCGGCACGGCACTGGCCATGTGTTGAACGTTGCTGACGATCTGCTCGCGATCGCTCTCGTTGAAACGATCCAAGACCACGAGCACACCGAGGAACGCCAGGATCGTGACAGTTAACCCCAACCACAGACGTTTTCGTGTCTTCGTCCAAACGTACGCGCAGATCGCAGCCGCCACGCCGACAAGAAACAGCAGCGACAGGATGCCTTCAAAGAGCCAATCGGGCATGGTGAATCCGTGTAGGACTAGGGGCGACTCAATGGAGCATACCAACTATCGCGGTAGCACCCGGCAGAATACCGCCTTGAGATAACGGCTTTCCGGTACATGCACATACACGGGGTGATCTTCGCCCGCGCCACGGATGGCGAGGATTTGCAACTCTTTGCCGGCTTGATAAGCCGCGCGGCGAAGCGATTCGACGAAGTCCGCTTCGCTGACTAATCCCGTGCACGAGCAAGTCAGCAAGATGCCGCCGGGAGCGACGACTTCCATTGCCAGCCGGTTCATGTCGAAATAACGTTTGAGCGCATATGGAATCTCTTCGCGGTCGCGGGTCTGCTTGGCAGGATCGAGAACCACCACATCAAACATTTGTTTGCTGGGGATAATGTCACGCAGCCAGGTAAAGATGTCGGCCTGCACCCAGCGGACTTGCACTTGGTTGAGACCGGCGTTTTGCCGGGCCAACTCCAGCGCCACTTCGTCCAAGTCCACACCAATGGTCTCGGCTGCCTTGCCAAGCGTCTTGGCATAAACGCTAAACCCGCCGGTGTTGCAGCACAAATCCAGCACGCGGCGGCCCTCGCAATATCCAGCCAGCGCCCGCCGGTTGTCGCGCTGGTCGGTGAAGAAACCGGTCTTGTGTTTGCCGCCGGGCGCGACGCGGAAGCGCACGCCATGTTCGCGGATGAGCACCGGCGGCTGCGGCTCAGGTGGCCGACATTCAAACGCTTCCTGTTCCTGAACGTGTGGTTCTGCAAACCACACGACTTTCGCCTGCGGAAAATGTCCCAACAGCACATCGCGGATAACATCGCGCAAGCGAAACATGCCGGCGGAGAAGAACTCGATCACAATGGCGTCGCCAAAACGATCCACGACCAGGCCGCTCAGGGCATCGCCCTCCGAATGAACGAGGCGGTAAGCATCCGTAACGGCGTCAAGCTTCAGCCACTCGCGCCTTAACTTCACAGCCCGCTCGATACGGCGACGTATGAACGCCTCGTCAATTGGTTCGTTGGCGTCCATCGTCAGGATGCGCAACGCGATGCGAGAGTAACCGTTGAAAATGCCCCGTCCGACCCATTGGCCATCACGATCGAGCACATCGACGATAGTGCCGGCCGGCAATCGAGCGTCGGGCCATTCGATCATCTTCTGAAAGATCCACGGGTGCGACGAACGCCGCTGAATCTTCAGCTTGACTTGTGGCAATGTGGACGTGGCGGTGGCGCTCATGCTGGTGTTTTACGCTTTGGACACGGAGCTGGAATGATCTTGATGCGCTAAGCCGCATGCGGCGACTTTTCGTCATATTCCGCAGACTTTACCCGCTCGCTAACGGGTGTCCACGCTTTGACACGAAATTGACTCAAGTTCGTCGTGCGCTCTGTTCCCGCAAGCCCGCGATGGGGACTATGGAAAGGTGGTAAAGGTCCGAGGGCCATGATGCTGCGGCGGGCGTGGACAATGGTGGTGGGCGGCGGGCTGGCGGCTGTCAGTTTGTCGGGTGAGCCTGCGCCGCTGCCACCGCCGGCACCCGATTGGGTTGTCACATTGAACGCCCGGAAAGCACTTTGGAACGATTCGACATTTGTCGAACTCAATCTCGGCGTGCGCGTGAAAGATGGCGAAGCGCTCGTGTGGGGCCCGGTGTTGGATGCTAGGCAAGCAGCGGAGGCGGTGGCCCGGCTGAAAATGGTGCCCGGTGTCAACGCGGTCATCAACGAGTTGTTTGTCTTGCCTGCCAACGATCTGCTTCGTCGTAAATTCGCGCCGCCAAACAAGATCATCGTTGCGGCACCCGTTGCTTTGGGAGCACAGCGTGAACCGGCCGTGCGGTCAATTCCATCGTCGCCGGTGGATTTGATTGAGGATGTTCGCCGCAGTGATGGCCGGTTTCTCAACTTCCGCGTCACAGTCACGCAAGGCATCGCCGAGATTGAAGGTGCGAACGACCAGGTGGCGGCGGCAGCGTTCACCGAGCGCATTCGCAAGCTACCCGGCGTGACTGGCGTGCGCTTCCGGCCTCAGTGAATTGCCTTCCTTCATCGCCGCCCATTCTTCGCTGGTGTACAGCACATCGCGGGCCTGACTGCCGTTGTAATTGCCGACGATGCCGTCTTCGGCCATGAAATCCACAAGACGTGCCGCGCGGCCATAGCCGATACCCAGCGCCCGTTGCAGTAGCGACACGCTGCCACGTCCTTCACGTACCACCACATCAATCGCAGCCTCGTACACTTCGTCACGGCCACGCAGTTGCTCGCGCAGACCACCTTCACCGCTTGGCGTGGCGGGGGCGTCTGGTGACTTGAGTTGTCCAGCCGGAAACGGGCGAGGAGTTTGCGACCCTGACCGCGCCCGATTCGCAAAATCTGATGCGAGTGGCGTTCAGTGCCGACGGCTCCCGGCTGGTGGCCACGACGGTCGCCCGGGCGATCCAGGTCTGGGACTTGCGCACGCTGCGTCGCGAACTGGCGGGGCTCGGGCTGGATTGGTAGCCGCCCGGAGGAGAAAAGGAGATGGCCGTCCAGATCCCTTGCTCCGTGTACCTTTTTCTCCTCCGCTTTCACTTTTCCTGTAACGCTTCTCTGAAAACCTTGCTGTATCCCGCGTGGGCCAAGATGCGGGGCGCCGCCTGGCCGAGTTGTTTTTGTTCCAACCTATGAAAGCATTCCATTTCCATCCGGTCCGTCTGTCGGTGTTGCGCGTCGCGGTCGTCGCGGCCC
>JANNLP010000315.1:0-1904 GCA_031396905.1 Gemmataceae bacterium | reverse complement strand
TCAAAAGTACTCGGTATTGGCGGAGTCTCTCCATGCTCACGCAAAGCCGTGAGCATGGCACCCGGATTGCCCACGTAGGGGTGAGTTTTTGTGCAGAGCCTTTCCTAGAGATGGAAATAGCTGCGAGGCTTCGTGATGTTCCGCGCACTTGCATTGTTGTTATTACTCGCGCCCGGTGTCTCCTCGGCTGACCCGCCGGTGGTTTCCCGCATTGGCTTCGGCTCGTGTGCCAGCCAGGAGCGGCCGCAACCGATTTGGGACGCGGTGTTGGCGCAAAGCCCGGAGTTGTTCATCATGCTCGGCGCGAACATTTATGCCGACACGGATAACCCGACGATCATCAAACAAAAATACGATCAACTGGCGACCGTGCCGGGATTTCAGCGGTTACGGGCGACATGTCCATTGCTTTCAGTGTGGGATGGGCACGACTTCGTTGCCAATACGCCAGGCGCGGAAAACCCCAACCGGGACGCGGCGCAAAAGTTGTTTCTGGAGTTTTTCAAGGAGCCAACCGATTCGCCGCGCTGGAAACGGGCCGGATTGTACTGCGGCGCGGTGTTCGGCCCCGAAGGCAAGCGCGTGCAGGTGATTCTGTTGGACACGCGCTACCATCGCTCGCCACTCAAAGGCAAAGATCGCGAGTTTGTCCCGGATAGCGATCCCTCGCGCACTTTCCTGGGTGCCGAGCAATGGAAGTGGTTGGAAGAACAATTGCGGATGCCCGCCGAGGTGCGGCTCATCGGGTCGAGTATTCAGGTCGTTGCCGAGGAGCATCCTTACGAGAAGTGGGCGAACTTTCCTAAAGAGCGCGAGCGGCTCTACAACCTGCTGCGCGAAACCAAAGCAGCGGGTGTGGTGTTTCTCAGCGGCGACCGCCGCCTGGCGGAACTGTCGCTGGGCGACGGCGGCCTGGGTTATCCGCTTTATGATCTCACGTCCAGCGGCCTCAACATGGGCAACAAGCGCTGGAACGGCGTGGAGAAAAACAGCAAGCGCGTCATGACGATGACTTATGGCGACAACTTCGGCATGGTGCAAATCGACTGGGACAAACCCGATCCGCAAATCCGCCTGCAGATTCGCAACGTCGATGGTGAACTGACAATCAATCAGAAGCTCGATCTGTCGATACTCAAGCCGGGAACGACAAAAGTTATTGTTGCCGCTCCAACGACGCCGGCCAACCCGGACAAGCCGGTGATAGCCACCAATGCTATTACTGCTGCCGAGGCTGCCAAAAAGGTCGGCGAGAAAGTCACCGTCGAGTTCAAGGTGGCCAGCACGGGCAAGACTCGTGACAACTCACGAGTATTCCTCAATTCCAGCATGGCACGCGATGCCACGAACTTCACGATCGTGTTCGAAATGAAGAAACTCGAAGATGCGCTCAAGCAAGCCGACATCGGCAACCCGGCTGATCACTACAAGAACAAAACCGTGCGTGTCACCGGCACCGTGGCCACCTTCCGCGACTCTCCGCAGATCGTCGTGGACGATCTGAAGCAAGTGGAGGTGGTGAAGTAATCACTCCCGGCTCGCCGGGTCGTTCACCCATCCTTCTTCGGCGTCGCGGCCGGTTCCGCTGGCGGGGTCGGTTCCTTCTTCGTCCGCGGCAACAACTCATCCCGATTGGCGAGCCGCATGGCGATGACGGCCATGGTTTGCGCGCCTTGAACAAGATCCGGTTCTCTAGCCTTATCAAACGTGTCCGATTGAGAGTGATGCGTGAGCCGGTACTCGGCGGGATCCTGGCGGAACATGAAGCCGGGGACTTTGCCGGCTTCGAACGATTGATGATCGCTGCCGCCCATGGAATCGGCACTGATATTGGTGACGCCGAGTTCCTTGAGCGAGGCGAGCTCGGCCTCCATGAGTGGCTTCAACAACTCACGGCCCATGAG
>JANNLP010000693.1:0-2815 GCA_031396905.1 Gemmataceae bacterium | reverse complement strand
GTATCGAGGATTTAGGATCGAGGTCTGTGGATCGGGACCGCGAGGCTGGCGATTTATCGCCAGCGAGAGTGTTCTTTGACAACTGAATTGAGATGGGGTAAAGGCCACCAGCGCGCTGCGGACCGGGCCTCGGGGTGTTTTGACATCGTGTTCATTCGCAATGACACCATGCAAACAAAACAACCCCGGGGCACCGAATCAAAGTCGGTCGCCCCGGGGGTTTGGTTTTCGTTAGTAACGTGGTTGCTTAGTAGCGACGATCGCCACCGCCGCCACCACCGCCGTAGCCACCGCCGCCGCCGCGTCGGGCACCGCCGCCGCCACCGCCGCCACCGCAGTAGCCACCACCACCGCCGCTGCGACCGCCGCCGCCGCCGCCGCTCTCCTTCGGACGAGCTTCGTTCACCGTCATGGCTCGGCCTTCGACTTCTTTACCGTTCAGGGCCGTGATCGCGGCTTGCGCTTCTTGATCCGTACCCATTTCGACGAAACCGAAGCCCTTCGAGCGGCCGGTATCGCGATCCATGATGACCTGTGCGGAGCGGACGGCACCGTGTGCCGCGAAGATCTGCTCCAGGGCGCTATCGGTGACACCGTAGCCCAGATTGCCAGCGTACAACTTCTTACCCATCGACTAACTCCTCAGATTCCGCCACGCAGGACATGAAGCCTACAAGGACACTGCCACGTGACGGTACGCCGTTATTAGGCCGAGTGCGGAAACGCAGCAGGAGCCGAACAGTGGCGGATGCCATTCTCTACCCATATAAACTAACGGCATTTGCCAAATGGGCAACGCCAGTCGGGGCCGATTTTACCAATTATCGGCATCCGCCCTGTTACAACAAGCGTGGGTCGAACAGCTTAAATCCGAGCGAAAGGGCGGCAATTACCGTGTATAAGGGGGCAAAGTGATGGTCACTACCACGGGTTCGCCGTCGGGAAACCGCAGGACGGCCGCGTCGGCCTGGCCAACAAGTTCGCGGAGATTACTGCGAAACTGCTCATATTGACCGGCGAGTTGATCGCGCTCATTGCCGCGGAGTTGGAGTTTTAGTCTCAGTTCATCCCGCTCTTTGACGACAATTTGCAGCTTCTGAATATGCTCCTCGGCTTTGGCAAGCTGTTGCCGGCTTTGATCGCGTGAAGCGGCCATCGAGCGGATATCGTCCTCGGTTCGCGCGTTCTTTTCCTCCAACACCTTGATCCGTTCGATCAGTGCAGCGCGGGCATTCGGCCCCTGCGAACAACCGCCGGCTCCGAACACACTGGCCACGGCAATGCAAGCGACGACGACAGCACGCTTCATGTTGATAAGCTCCGGTGAATAGCGGCGAGGCAATACGCGATCGTTGACGAATCGAGTGACACGCGATTGCCATTTTTACAATCGGTTGCCAGCCGCCGCCGACTTGATGTGGCTTACCTGTTCGGCAACCTCGACGCAGTCACGCTGTATCAGCGATTCGAGTTGTCGAACAAGTCCCGACCATGCCTCCCGCGCGGATTGTGCCGGCGCGAAGCGTTGGTCTTGCAACGACTGGAGTAACTCGCGCCATTCATCACTGACTTGGCCGATGAGTTCAACCGGCGTTAACATCCGCACGGGCAACAGGTGACGTCGTTCCAGATAACGGCGGACGAGTTTCTCACAATGTGTCAGCGCCAACGCGGTCGGTGTAGCAGGCAGCTTCTTCAATTCATTGAGTGCTTCCACATTAGGTGGCAACAGTTGTCTTGGTCGGCGCAGCCACCACCAGAATGTCACGACAACTGCAATCGACACAATCGCGATGGTCCACGGCAGCCATGCGATTGGTTCCGGCGGTGGGGCCGGCTCGGGGCCGGTGACACCGCGCAGTTGGCCCAGGAGTTCGTCGACGGTTTGCATCATCGACGGCGCTCCCGGGCGCGGAAGAATCGAATGAGTGCTTCAAGGTGACCACCGCTGGTGGACACTTCCAGAACATCCACGCCGGCGGCACGCAGTCGTGACAACGTAGAATCACGACGACTTTGTGCAGCCATCGAATAGGCCTGCTGCACTTTCGCGCTGGATGTGTTAATGACTAGTACCTGTCCAGTCTCCGCATCTGCTAATCGAACGCGGCCCATTGCTGGCAATGTCATTTCGACCGGATCAGTCACGCACACGGCCACCACATCATGCTTCCGGGCGGCTACTCGCAAAGCGCGATCCCAGCCGCTCGCACGAAAGTCGCTGATGAGGAATACAACACCGCGCCTCGCTAGTCGCAATGGTGTGAGCGCCGTTTCCATCACCGTTCCGCGTGATTGAGGTGCGAAGGCGAACAGTTCGCGGACAATGCGATGCGCATGACGATCGCCCTTGCGTGGCGTCAAGCGCAATTCGACTTGATCGCTGAAAAGCGTCAGTCCGACGCGATCGCGCCGGGCCGCCGCCGCGAAAGCGAGAAGTGCCGCAACCTCGGCGGCGATGGTACGCTTGGTTTGGCTCTGACTGCCGAATTGTAGTGATCCGCTGATATCGAGGCATAAATACACGATGCGTTCGCGTTCTTCGACGAAGCGCTTGACGTGCGGCACACCAGTGCGGGCGGTGACGTTCCAATCGAGTCGCCGGATGTCGTCGCCGGGTTGGTATGGCCGCACGTCGGCAAACGTCAGCCCCGCGCCGCGGACGGCCGCCTCATAATGCCCGGCCAGCCGCTCGCGGGCCGCCCGCCGGGTCTTCAACATCAGCCGTCGCAATTGACGGAGCAGCGGCTCGGGAAGCATGTGATCCTCAGGATGATCATAGCGGACGAGCCGGATTCGATCCGAATCATCGCCC
>JANNLP010000276.1:0-6332 GCA_031396905.1 Gemmataceae bacterium | reverse complement strand
CGGCCACAGTGGCCAGGTTGGGAAACCAATCGGACAGCTCGATGCCGCTTTGACCATGCTTAGCAAACTTGCGTTTCGAAGCGACCAGCTTGGCTTCGCCAATACCCTGGCCGTCTTTGATGCTGTCGGGAAGCAAGCTGCCGGCGCGTTTGTTCAATTCGGGTTTTGGATCAAACATATCGATGTGGCTGGGCCCACCGTCGAGAAAAATGGACACAATCCGTTGGGCCTTGGCCGCGAAGTGAGGTGACCGCACCGCCAGCGGATTGGCTGGAATCGGCGTCGGGTCGAATGCCCGCAAATAGCCATCGCCATCCAAGAGCCACGCCAATGCCAACGTGCCAAATCCGCCCCCGGCCCGCACCAGCATCTCGCGTCGTGAAAATTGCGGTGACATCGTCGCGCACTCCCGAAGGCCTGTTGCTAGTCTACACCTTTGCGGACCCTAGAAACAAGAGAATCGAGTTTTGCTGCTATTCTGGATGCCGGCTGGATTCCGCGCGGGTGTGCATACCCCACCGCATCGCTTCATCCTGCGTGTAATTCTTGCCAAGAGTCAACGCTGTCACCGCTTTCGCCATCTCGTAACCAAGGTAGAAGGCGTGTTCCGCGTCGATTTTCTCGTCTTGGTTTAACATCTGCTCAAACAACGTGAATGGATCGTCGCCGCGGACGTGCATAGATCCATTGATGGCGTGAATCTCACCACGCTCCGCAAACAGGCGGTAATTCCGATCGGTGATGCCGGATGCGATTTCGTTGAGTGCCGCTTCGCCATGTTCGGACAACTTGGGATCCCGCAGCGGCATCAGATCGGGGCACAGTCGCTTCGGCACAACGCGATTGTTCACCGCGTAAAACACCAGCCTCCGAGCCAGATCGAGTTCCTTCACACACGAACGGCACCAATTGCCAACCTGCGTGGTCAAGACACTCCGGATGCCAAGCTCCTGGCAAAAGCCAGCCAATAAGACGTTAACGCCGCCGGAGTCAGCGTCAGTCAATTCGGTGAGGTTGCCGACGCCCATCAGCATCGCGGCATCGGGATAGCGCTGCCGCACCGTGAAGTAGCGATTCAAAGAAGCGGCGAAGCCAAACCCGATCGGCTCAATGATTGGGTCAAGTCGAAAGCGTACACCGTCGCGCGATAGCTGCTCGATGATAGGGTCCAGCGTCTCAAGTCGGGACGGCTCATCCGGGATGACGACGACTTCCACACCCCAATCTTTCGCCGCCACAACATTGGATGAATTGACGCTGAGAACCAACTCCGCACCGGCTTTCGTCGCCGCTGTTACTTCGTCCGCATTGAAACTATCAATTGAGACGCGCATGCCTTCTGCGCGCAGTGCTTTCACAGCGTCGCTGACACCGTTCCATGTGCCGCCGGGGTCGCAGCCGATGTCGATGACGTCCGCGCCGTCGGCGTGGTATCGCCGTGCCATTTGCACGATGTCTGCACGTGACATACTGGGCGCGTGGTTGATCTCGGCGATGATTTCGATGTCGTATTGTGTCAACGTGACCGCTGGTTTCTTGTTGCCGAAGTGTTCGGGCAGTTCGCGCACATCCTTAGGTCCGCGCTCCACGGGAATGCCGATGCGCTCCTCCAACTCCGAGATTTCGCCACGGCATAAACCCGGCACCATGACCTTTTCGATGCCCGCCTGCACGCCAAGATGACTGGCCACCCAATCCGTCGTCAACAGCGCTGCGACCGAGATTGGCAGCACGGCCACGAACGGCTCGACTTTGCTCGTCGCGGCCAACTCAGCGACCGCGCGGCGTAAGGCCGGCTCCGCCAATTTGCCGGTCACGAACAAGATGCGTGGACCGGGCACAACCTCAGCCTCCGATGGCATGCATAGTGCGTGTCGGTTTGATGAACCGAGCCGAGTTGATTTCGTGACCTTCCCATTTGGACCAGACGTTGCCGCGAATGGCGGTGGCGATATCGGCGTCGGTGCCCTCACGCAGCATTGGTCGCACGTCAATCTCGTCGAGGGCGAAAAGGCAATTGCGCAACTTGCCCTCGGCGGTCAAACGCAGGCGGTCGCACTGCCGGCAGAATGGGCGCGATACAGATGCGATGACACCAACTTTCCCGGCGCCGTCCGCATAGGCGTAGTCCACGGATGGTGCATGTTGATTGCCGTCGATCAGTCTTAACGCACCAAGTTCCCGCTCGATCGCGCTGATAATCTCGGCGGCCAGGACCGCTTTGTCGCGATCCCACGGCTCGGCCCCGATCGGCATGGATTCGATGAAACGCAGCGTGCAGCCCTTCTCCCGTGCGAATCGCGCCAATGGGATGATGTCGGCATCGTTAATCCCACGCAAGATAACGGCGTTCAACTTGATTTCGAAGCCTAAGTTCAAGGCCGCGTCGATACCGGCTAATACACGATCCAAACCGTCACGCCGCGAAATCGTACGAAACGTCTGCGGGTTAAGTGTGTCGAGGCTGATGTTGAGCCTTCGCAATCCGGCATCGCAAAGTTCTTTCGACTGCTCAACAAGCAATAGCGCGTTGGTCGTCAGGCCGATATCACGCAAGCCGGAAATGGCGATGAGCATTTCGACCAGCAGTGCCAAGTCCTTTCGCATCAACGGTTCGCCGCCGGTGAGGCGAATCTTGTCCACGCCCAGGGTGGTGGCAACCCGCACGAATCTGGCAATCTCCTCAAAAGAAAGAATGGCCGAGCGGTCGAGAAACGTCACATCCTCGGGCATGCAATAGGTGCAGCGGAGATTACAGCGGTCGGTGACGCTGATTCGTAGATTGTTGTGGACGCGGCCAAAAGTATCGATGAGCGGGCCGTTCGCCGGGGCGGCGGTCGGGGGGGCGGCCAAAGGTAGCGCGACTGTCGTCAACTCATGCTCCAGGGTGGACCCATACGGCCGTTCCTTCAGGCGTGTGGTCGCGCTTCCAAATCGGCACACGTTTCTTCACTTCATCAATGACAAAACGAGCGGCTTCAAATGCATCGGCCCGATGTGGACAACTCACGGCGACGCCGACGGCGATGTCCATGATGTCGAGCTTGCCGAGTCGATGCACAACTGCCATCGCGCCAATAGGCCAGCGTTCGCGAGCATTCGCCTCAATGGCATGCAGTTCTTTTTCCGCCATGCCGGCGTAGGCTTCGTACTCCAGAGCCACGGTCGCCTGGCCATTAGTCAATTCCCGCACCGTGCCGAGAAACAGCACCACGCCGCCACAATCACGGCACATCACCGCTTGCAACAGTGCGGCCGGCTCAATCGACTCATGGGTCAGCGTCAGCATTTCATCCCCCGCTGACTGGTGGCAACACGGCAATTCGATCACCGGATTGCAATATCATCGTCTCGTCGGCGTAACATTCGTTCACGGCAATAGCCGATTTTGACAGCAGCGACGCCGCCTCCGGAACCCGCTCTGCCAACTGCCAGCGAACAACTGCCAGCGTCGCAGAATCGGGCAACTCCAATTCCAGATATGGCGTCCCGGCAATCTCCCGCAGGCGCGCGAACAACTCGACGACGATGGTCATGCGGTAATTCTACACGATGTTAGTGCCGTTGTTCGGCTTGAAGCTGCTCGCGGCGAATGCGCTCTTGCCGGCAGCACTCGGCAATCGCAATTTCGTGCGGGTCGAAGACTCGGCTGGGAATTCCGCGATGTTGGGCGGCACAACGGTAGCACACGACAACATCGCCGACGATGAAGTAGATCAGCCCATCGACAGCGGCGGAGCCAAGCAGTATCGACCAGGCAATCGCGTACTGGTATTGGATAGCAAATAGATAAAACAGGATGCACGCGGTTGCCAGTAGACCCATACCGAGCCACTGCGGGAAGTCCTTCATGCGGTACAACTGTTCGTTGCCACAGGCGGCACAGCACTTCAGCTTGCCTTCGGCAATGGCGTCAACCAGTGGTTCAACTTTGCCGCACCCGATGCAGGTGCGTTCGGCAGGTCCGGGTAACTCGACGACATTGGTCGTGTCGCAATCAGGGCACGTGCTACGAAGCTTCATGCAGTTATGTTATCAAGCCGGCGTCCCAGTCGCCCGCGCGATCAACATGCCGAATAGTTCGCCGATGAAGGTGCAAATGACAACCACATATAGGATGCCGGTCGCTGATTGCGTCGAACCAATCCGGGCAGTGCGATACGTCAGGATGCCAAACACCAATGGTCCGCCTATGCCAATCAGGCCGCGCGGGATGAACCACAGCCAATAGTCGTCCGACATCGCATACAGGGTGTCGCCGGACAAAAATGGCAACGTTGCGATTCCGAGAACGACGGTGCGGGCCAACAGGCAAAGACCACAGACGATGAGCATCGTCATCAGAGGTCGAATGGTCAGCCCTGGTGAGATTAGATACGAGTGCCCCACCAGCATGGCCGTAACCGCACCGCCGAGTAACAAGCCCGAAGTGATCGCGTCCGACCATGCCATCCAATTCGGGTGTACGGAGGCAAACGCGGCGGAGCCGACGGCGAAAATCGCCGTTGCAATCATGCTGGTCGAGTGACCAAAGGGTGCCGGCTCCAAAGTCCAAACGAAGGAGCCGTGCAAAGCGACCAGGACGCCACCCATCAATGGCCCAAGCAACCACGGCTCCAAGTCGAATCCAAATGACAACGCAATAATCGATAGTCCCAATGCGGTTAAGAACTGCGTGCGAAAGAAGCGCGGGTGCATTTTGTCAGCCGGCAGAAGCGGCAGGAACGCTACTAGACCCAGACATAACCGGAGACAAAACGCGGCGAGCATGGGCTACTTCGGCGAGTTGATGAGGGCCAGCAGTTCGGTCCGAGTCGTCGAGTTGTCTCGGAACGCGCCGCGCATGGCGCTGGTGGTCGTGATGCTGCCGGTCTTGCGGACACCGCGGATGGCCATGCAGGTGTGCGTGGCTTCTAGGACCACCGCCACGCCGCGTGCGCCGAGTTCTTCCATCAGTAAGTCGGCCAGTTGCTCGGTCATCTGTTCCTGAATCTGCGGGCGGCGGGCAAAGGCTTCGACCGTGCGCGGAATCTTGCTTAGGCCGACCACCTTGCCGTTGGGCAGATAGGCAATGTGAGCCTTGCCCATGAACGGCAACAGATGATGTTCGCACATCGATTCAAATGTGATGTCTTTGACCAGCACCATCTCGTCGTACTTCTGGGGGAACGTCCGCCGGAGGTAGGTGCGCGGATCGATCCGCATTCCGGAGAACATCTCAGCGTACATGCGCGCCACCCGGGCCGGCGTCTCCGCCAGTCCGGGGCGTGTCAGGTCTTCCCCCACGGCTTCAAGGATTTCACGCACGGCCGCTTCGATTCGTGGCAGGTCCACTGGATGATACTCAACGTGTTCGTTCGATGTTGCGCTCATTGTGCATCTCGGCGTAATGCCGCTAGTCTACGACCCACCCAGTCATCGATCTTCCCGGAACGCCACGTCCCGGCGCTCCAAGGCTCGTTTCTGCACGGCCGCGACGACTTCGGGGGGCAGAAATGGCTTGAGCGCGCCACCTAGCATCATGATTTGCCGGATGAGCGTGCTGGAGAAGTTGGAATGCTCGACCTGGGCCATGAGGAAAACGGTCTCGATTTCCGAGTCCAGGCTTTGATTGGTGAGCGACATGTTGAATTCATATTCCATATCGCTGAGCGTGCGCAGCCCTCGCAGCATAATGCCGGCGCCGAGTGAACGGACGAAGCTCACCGTCAGACCTTCGAATGGTTGAACCTCAACGTTGGCATATGGCCGACACACGGTGCGCAACAACTCAACCCGCTCATCCCGGTTAAACAGCGGAGTCTTGTCCGGGTTGGTGCCGGCCCCGACGACGACCCGGTTGTACAAGGCGCTGCCCCGGCGAATGATGTCGAGGTGCCCGAGGTGCACCGGGTCGAACATTCCGGTATAAACGGCCACGCGCGGATCGAGCGCCATCAATGAATCTCCCGGCCGAGGCGGCACTTCGATTAGTCGCCGCACGATGTATCCATAGTTGTATCAGCACAATCGTACCACGAGAACACACCGATGTTCTGTTCCCCGCAGCCCACCGCCTACGACCTGAACTTCGCGCTGGGGCGAACTCGGGTGTCCATCCACGTCGGCTTCTGGCTGATGGCGACGCTGTTTGGATGGAATCTGATAAGTCGCGGCTTCGAGTACTTACTCATTTGGGTGGTTTGCGTACTTTTGTCGATTCTTTTGCATGAGTTTGGTCATGTGTGGGCAGGCCAGTTGTTTGGATCCGACGGCGACATATTGCTCTACAGCTTCGGCGGCCTTGCCATCGGCTCTAACAACCTCAATCGACGATGGCAACGAATTGTCGT